>NZ_WTKW01000116.1:0-11722 GCF_011378745.1 Pseudoalteromonas sp. Z1A6 | reverse complement strand
TACGTCGGGCTTTTTAATGTGTAGCTAAGTTTAACTAATCAATTTAACTGCTCAAATTAGCTAGTCAGCTAAGAATTCTTTAAACACAGTTTCAAACTTATGTAATTTAGGTGCTATTAAAATACTACAGTAACCCTGCTGTGGGTTTTCGTTATAGTAATCTTGATGATAATGCTCTGCTGGATAATACGTAGTGGCAGGGCTGACTTCTGTTACAATGGACTCACTCACATGGCTTTGCAGTTGAGCTATCATTTCATTGGTTTGCTTTAGTTGGGCTTCATCGTGATAGTAAACAACGCTTCTATATTGTGTGCCTATATCGTTACCTTGACGATTCAATTGTGTTGCATCATGCAAAGTGAAAAACATTGCTAAAAGTGTTTCAAAGCTAACTACAGTGGTATCAAATTCAATTTTAACAACCTCAGCGTGCCCGGTTGTGCCAGAGCATACAGAATTATAGGTTGGGGTGTCGGTTTCGCCACCGGTATAGCCAGAACTCACATCTAATACGCCATTTACACGTCTAAATGCTGCATCTATACACCAAAAACAGCCGCCACCAAATGTTGCTACTTGCGTTGTTGAGCTCATAAGTATTCCTAAAATGTATATGGAGTTTAAAGGCGAGCATAAATTGTATGCGCCGCAACAACAAGGTTACGGCGCAATAAAGAGATTAGATCTCTTCGAAAGGCTTTTCAGCAGCTTGTTTATTCAGCTTTTGTTGTAAAAACTCAGGTGATTGTGTATTTTTCGATAGAGCATAATACGCAGCAGGTACAACAAAAAGAGTCAGCAGGGTAGATACAATAACCCCTGTAAACACAACTACACCAATTACCATACGGCTTTCGGCGCCGGGGCCTGAAGCAAAAACCAAAGGAACAGAGCTCATAACGGTTGTAAGTGAGGTCATTATTATTGGGCGAAGGCGCTGGGTAGCTGCCTGTAGTATTGCTTCACTAAACTCAACGCCTTTATCGCGTAATTGGTTAGTAAATTCCACAATCAAAATACCATTTTTAGCACTTAAGCCTATGAGCATAACAATACCTATTTGGCTGTAAATATTTAAGGTCAGTCCTGTAGCCCAAAGCCCAAACATAGCGCCCATTAAACCAAGCGGTACGGTAAGCATAATGACAAATGGGTGCATAAAGCTTTCAAACTGCGCAGCAAGTACTAAAAAGGTAACGGTGAGTGCAAGTATAAATACGTAGGTCATCGCTGATGCGCCTTCGTAATAAAGCTGCGACTCGCCTTTGTAATCTACTGCGCCATCTATATCGTTTTCTTGCGCGGCTACCTCGTTTAAAAAGTTAAGCGCTTGTTCAAGGGTATAACCGTCGGCTAAGTTGGCGCTTAGTGTAATTGCGCGCATACGGTTGTAACGGTTTAAGCGCGACGCGGTTGCTTCTTCTTTTAAGCTGATAAGGCTATCAAGTGGAACTAGTTCACCGCTTCGTGATTTAAGGTATATATTTGAAATATCAGTAGGATTGGTAAAATCTTCTTTTGTTCCTTTTAAAATCACATCGTATTCTTCACCGCGGTCAATAAAGGTCGTAACACGGCGCTGGCCAAGCATTGTTTCTAGTGTACGGCCTACATCAGATACCGAAACGCCTAAATCGGCAGCTTTGTTTTTATCTATGCTGACTAAAAACTGCGGGAAGGTTTCTTTATAATCATGATCGATTCTTACTAAACCTGGGTTTTGTTCAGCACGCTTAATTATACGGTCACGCCAATCGGCTAGTTGAGCGTAATCATTACCTTGCAGTACAAACTCAATTGGGCGAGATGAGCCACCACCACCAATACCACGGCGCATAATGGCAAATGCACGAACATCGGTAACTTCTTGCATTTTACCGCTTATTTCATCCATTACTTCCCACGTTGAGCGTTTGCGTTTATCCCAATCGGCCATACCCACAATCGCAACACCGCCGCTGCCACCCCAGCCAGGCACTCGGACAAGTACACGACTTAGCTCACCGGCTTGCGAGTAAGGCATTAAGCGCTCTTCAATTTTAGCCATATTAGCGGCGTTATTTTCGTAACTTGCGCCTTCTGGGCCGCTCATCATAATAAAGAACGTACCACGATCTTCTTTTGGCGTTAGCTCAGAGGGAACTTGTAAAAACAACGAGTAACTAACAAAGCCAGCTAATAATAAGCTCACCATTAAACCCCATTTACGGGTTATGTTGGTGGAGAGTGAATTACGGTAACTTACTTCAATTTTAGTAAACTGGCGGTCCATCCATTGGCTAAATTTATTTGGTTTGTCTGATACTTTAAGTACT
Source organism: Pseudoalteromonas sp. Z1A6 (assembly GCF_011378745.1). NCBI lineage: Bacteria > Pseudomonadati > Pseudomonadota > Gammaproteobacteria > Alteromonadales > Pseudoalteromonadaceae > Pseudoalteromonas > Pseudoalteromonas sp. Z1A6. Next base: position 9,404 of record NZ_WTKW01000116.1, on the reverse strand, counting down.
TTAGAGCACAAGGCTGGTGCGAGAGTTAGTGCTGTAACACTTGAGAAAAATACGGCAGCACTTACCGCCATAGCAAACTCAGTAAATAATGCACCTATACGGCCATCCATAAATACTAATGGCACAAACACCGATATTAGTACAAGCGTGGTTGCTACTATAGCAAAACCTACTTCACGCGCGCCTCTAAATGCAGCTAGTAACGGCGGCTCACCCAGTTCAATACGACGGTGAATATTTTCAAGCATTACAATGGCATCATCTACTACTAAACCAATGGCCAGTACTAAGGCAAGTAAAGTTAGTAAGTTAATTGAGTAGCCCATTGCCAACAAAAACATAAAGCTACCAACAAGTGCGACCGGTACGGTGACCGCAGGGATAAGCGTTGCTCGTATATTGCCTAAAAACAAAAATATAACGAGTACGACTAAACCCATAGAGATGGCAAGTGTGCTGTAAACTTCATTAATAGACTCTTTAATAAATACAGACGAATCGTAGCTGTCTTGAATTGTAGTGCCTTCAGGTAGGTTGCGTTTGATTTTTTCAAGTTCGCTGCGTGCGTTATCTACTACGGTTAGTGTGTTTGCTTTAGCTTGTTTTACAATACCTAAGCCAATCATATTACGCCCGTTACCACGAAATAAGCTTTCGTCATCGGCAGCTTCTAAACGTACATCGGCAACTTCACCTAAACGTACTAAGTAACCTTCATCACCACGCTTAATTACCAGGTTTTTAAAATCGCGCTGATCTTTATAACTACGGGCAGTACGCACGGTAAAGTCACGATCTATAGATTCTATTTCGCCAGCCGGTAACTCAACGTTTTCTGTACGCAGTGTATTTTCAATATCGCTTGAGGTAATACCCCGTGCGGCCATTGCTTGGCGGTTAAGCCAAATTTTCATGGCGTATTGGCGCTCACCACCAATACGTACGTTAGATACACCATCTACTACGGCTAAGCGGTCAACAATAAAACGCTGCGCGTAATCAGAGAGCTGTAACGAGTCCATTGTTTCGCTGTTTAATACAAACCAGGCGATTGGGCTTTCATCACTATTTGATTTAGATACTTCTGGCGGGCGTACCTGATCCGGCAAACTATCAAGTGCACGTGCTACACGTTCGCGTACATCGTTAGATGCTGCATCTATGTCGCGGTTAATATCAAACTCAATGGTAATGTTTGAACGTCCATTACGACTCGATGAGTTAATACTTTTAATACCTTCAATACCTGAAATTCGATTTTCTATTATTTGCGTTATTTTGGTTTCTATAATTTCGGCAGAAGCACCTGTGTATTCAGTGCTGATATTTACAATCGGCGTTTCAATATCCGGGTATTCACGAAGTGGCAGCATAGTAAACGCAACCAGTCCAAAAGTAAGAAGCAGTAAATTAATTACAATGGCAAAAACGGGGCGCTTGACGCTAGTATCTGTAATTTTCACGTATTACCCCTTTACGCTTACTTTACTTCCAGAGCGAATTTTTATTAGCCCCTCAGTAACAATTTGCTCGCCATCAGTTAGGCCCTCATCGATAGCAACCCAGCCATTATTTCTGCTAGCAACATGCACTTCAATTTTATTAGCTATCCCATCTTGAATTTGAAAAACAAAGTGTTTGTCTTGCAAAGGTATAACCGCTTTTTCTGGCACCATTAAAGCTTGGTTGCTGCTTAGCTCAAGTGCTGTATTTAGTAACATACCAGGGCGAAGTAATCCTGATTTATTGGCAAAACTTGCTGTTACTTCAACACTGCGAGTAACCGAATCAATACGCGAGCTAATATGCGTTACCTTGCCGTTAAATGTCTGTCCTGGGTAGGCATCGTTTTGCGTAAGCACTTTCATGCCCATATTTAATTGTGCTAAATATTTTTCAGGTACTTTAAAGTCAACTTTAATAATACTAATATCATCAAGTGTTGTGATTATTGTTGTATTACTTACGTAAGCACCTATTGATATTTCACGCTTACCTAACAGGCCTGAAAAGGGCGCACTAATAGTCATTTCGTTTAATTTAGTTTTAGCGCTTTCTAGTTGGGCCTCTGTTGCATCAACACGAGATAACTGCTCTTCAAGTAACGACTTTGCCGTTGATTGCGAGCGTGAAAGTTCGGTTAGGCGATCTAACTGGCGTTGTTCTTCACGTAAGTTAATGCCAAGCTCTTTAACGGCAAGCTGTTCTTGTTGGCTCTGTAACTGTACTAACTTTTGTCCTTTACTGACTAAGTCGCCGTCTTTAAAATATATATCTGTGACATAATCGTTTTGCGCACTTTTTATATAGATTGCTTGGTTTGCACGCGCGCTACCGATCGCTTCTATCATCACTGCGTTTTCCTGAGAAGTAACAGTATGAGCTGTTACTTGAGTAGACATTTGTGATAAATCGGCCTGTTCGCCGTGGCTAGCGGGTAGATATAAATAAACGCTAAATATTAGAAGTAACGTAATAATAAATGGAAAAAGTGCTTTACCTGATTGTCTTGAGTACATTGATTTCATACCTGAAAATGAATTGTAAGTATTGTACGAAATAAGACCGGGAAAAGACGGTTATGTGTCTCATAAATTTGTGCGTTAAGCGTAAAAGTAAATAAGATTTATTCATTGTTCCTATTTTGTTGAGGAAAAAGCGGTAATGTATGAAATTTAAAACCACCTGTAACTTATGTATAACAACAAGAAAGGTCATAATTTGGGCTGTTATTATGTTTGTTTTTTATATGGTGTTTTACCAATATGGATAAACCTAACAATGTCATTAAGTTTCGGGCACAAGGTGCGCGAAACGCAATTGAAGTGCTTGTTGCAGGTGCAATTGGTTTAGTTTTTATTATGTTGTTTAATTTACTGAGGCCGGGTGAGATTAGCATACTTGAAATATTTTTAGTGAGCTTGTGTATTGCCGCTATTTTTATTGGATATTTAAAAACTCAAGAACCATATCATAGCCTTATATTAAATGAGTCTGAGCTCGTTTATTGCCATAAATACGGAGCTTGGTGTATGCCTCATAGTAACTTTCATCACAGTGGTATACCCAAAGTAGAAGATGGCTTTGATTACTTAGAATTAAATGCGGTTGGTATAAAGGTAAACGACATAGATGACTTTTTAACAAGCATAGCGCCTCGAATTGCAGGGAAATTATTAATAGAGCAGCGTAATTTGTTTATGCAAGTTGTTCAAAAACATTGCAAAAATGGCAATTGCCCATCAGAATGGCTAATAGAAGATACACATTACACATCCCATAAAGGGATAAGCTATACTGGTCTTATAGCTATGTTTGCTAACAGGACTAAGCACCTTCAACTGTTAATCGGTTACGATTTATTATTACCAGCCAGTGTGTTAGATAGAGATATCTGGGCATTTAGTGCTAACTTAAATAAGTGGAAGCGCGAGCCTAGTCAGTTTATAGCGTCGCAAATTAATAATTAAGCTGCGACTGTAGGAAAGAAAAATGAGTCAAGAGAGAGCCTTTTTAAAAAGTGGTCGAAACACCATAATACATAAAGATAAAAAGCATGATTTAGTGATTGTAAACTCTGAAATTCATCCTAAAATTAAAGTGACTCAACATGGCTTAGAGCCATTTAAAGAAGAGTTACCTAAAAACCGCCGTGATGCAAAAGATCGCTATTTAGAAATAGTCTATGTTGGAAGCCCTGATGTATTTGGCGAAGAAAAACAATTACTATTTATTCAAGCTTTAGATGGGCGTGAATACAAAGTAGATTACAGTAAAATCGGTACGAAGTTGTTTGTACGCATTCATCAAGATACATATATGTAGTACTTTAATGGCATCTTTATTGCTAGTAATTACACTATAGTAATTATTTGACATAATAAGGTGCTGCGTATGAAAGCGTTTGCTTTAATCCCCCTCATTTCTTGCGGTTTGCTGAGTGCGTGTGGAGGAGGTGGCGGTGATAGCGATAATACAGTTGTAGAAACATCTGTTAATGCTGGAACCGATTTACAAATTATCGAAAAAACTGAATTTACCATCACAGCACAAGGTTCCCCCGCTGATGGTACGTTTTCATGGCAACAAGTTAGCGGCCCAAGCTTAGAAGGTTTTCCGCTTGATGGTGCTGAGCAAACATTGACAGCCCCTGACGTAAAAACTGATAGTGAAATAATCTTAAGAGTAAGCTATCAAAGCACCGGTAGTAGCGCTGTTAGTGACGACATTTCTATTTCAGTGAGCTCTAATAATCAACTTCCTCTTGCTGTTGTTACCCAAACATCTCCTGAAACACTTCCTTCTGTATACAAAGATACGGTGACTTTGAGCGCTCTTGAGTCGAGCGATCCTGATGATAATGGCCAAATTGATAGTTACTTGTGGCAACTGCTATCAGGTCCTGATTTAGATATTGCTAGCTTTAATGAGTCAACTCTTAGCTTTTCTCATCCTTTACTAGAAAGTAACGTAAATTTGTCTTGGCAGCTAACAGTCACTGATGATGAAGGCGGTGAGGCGAGTACTCAATATTCAATGACGCTTAATAAAACAAATGAACTAGTGGATGCAAATGCAGGCGCTGATCAAAATGTCGAAGAGTTTGAAGAAGTAACGCTTGATGCAACGAATAGCGAAACTGTCACCGATACCTATCAGTGTAAGTGGCAACAACTTACCGGTAATAGCGAAACATTAAGTAATAGCGAGCAATGTACAACGACATTTTTTGCCTCTGATGTAGATACTGAATCCACGTTGAGCTTTGAAGTAACGGTAACCGACTCAAAAGGACGCACCGATACAGATTCTTTATTTGTTGATGTATCACCAAAAGCGCTTGGGCTTATAAACGATAGTGGTGTTGGTGAGTGCTATAACAACACCCAACGCATTAACTGTGAAAGCGATGACTTTCCAGCGCAAGATGCTGAACTTGGACGCGATAGCTATGCAAACCGCTTAGATAAGGTTGGTAAAGGTAATTTAGCGTTTGATTACACTAAACTTAATCAGTTTGCGGATGAAGTTGGTGATGATAGTAGTGACTTTACCTGTATACGCGATAATGTTACTGGACTTGTATGGGAAGTAAAAAGTGAATCCTCAGGAGTATTGCCAAATACAAGCTTGCGTGAGGGGCAAAATCATTACTTTTGGGATTTAGGCGATACTACTTTTACCGATACCAGTACAGCCAATTCAACTTGTCCGGATGATACGAGTTGTGGAGTACAAAGTTATATAAACGAAGTGAATAACTTAGATTTTTGTGGTGGTACAAATTGGCGGTTACCTACTTATACAGAGCTTTTAGGTTTAATTGATTATGGTAAGCAAGGGCAAAGCATATTAATTGATGAGGTGTTTTTCCCCAATATGCCAAGTGAAAGTGCATTAAGCCACTTACGTTATTGGACTTCACAAACCGCAGCCGATGGTACAAGTTTATCGCAAGCGTACATTATTGATATGAGTGATGGTAACGATCTTGCTTATCCAAAAGAAAATACCGCGTATGTTCGTTTAGTTAGAAGCCGTTAGGAGAAAATAATGAGATTTAAATTACTCTATGCACTAGCAACTATAAGCTTGAGCTTTAATATTGCAGCGGCGCAAACGTGCTACGACGGTGCAGATACCACAACGCCGACAGATAGATTTACTATAAATACAGATGGCACAGTGTCTGATACCGAAACAGGTCTTATGTGGCAACGCTGTAGTTATGGGCAAATTTATAATACAGATACAAAACTTTGCGAAGGCTCTACACCTTCTCTTACTTGGCAAGAGGCACTACGCGGTGCTAAAAATGATACAACCGCAGATTACGATGATTGGCAAATGCCTAACATTAAAGAGTTGGCGAGTATTTTAGAGCACAGTTGCACCGAGCCGAGCATTAATGAAGAGGTGTTTTTTGGTACTAAGCTTCAAAACTATTGGTCAAATACATCGGGTGTGAGCACGATGAGCTCTGCATGGGTTTATCAATTTGATAGTGGGTTGAATAGCTTGCATGCCAAAACTAGTAATGTGTATTTACGGTTAGTTCGCTACGAAGAGTAAATTACATATTAAGATTAGACAGATGAAAGTGCAGCCTTAAAACCGCTGCATTTTTTTGTTTTACATAAATTTACGTTATTTCAATAATAAAGCGCTTACAACGTTGTCACTTAGTGCGTTTTTTTGCCATTATAGGCCGTGATTTAATTACGAAGGAACATCACGGTGTATTTAAGCTATTTTGGCCTGAATGAAAAACCTTTTTCAATTTCGCCCAACCCTCATTACTTATTTTTAAGTGAACGACATAAAGAAGCCTTAGCACACCTTACCTACGGATTAGGTGAAGACGGTGGTTTTGTATTATTAACAGGCGAAGTGGGTACTGGTAAAACTACAATTACCCGCAGTATGTTAGAGCAGTTACCTGAAAACACGCAAGTAGCGATGATCCATAACCCAGCACTATCAGAGCTGGAGTTATTGGCTAGTATTTGTGATGAGCTCAACATTAGTTACGATGCTAATAATGCGACGCTTAAAAGTCTTACCGATATTATAAAAAAGCACTTAGAGACCAATAATAAATCGGGTGGGCACACCATACTTATAATTGATGAAGCGCAGTTACTTGCCCCTAATGTGCTTGAACAATTACGCTTGCTGACAAATATAGAAACCGATCATAAAAAATTATTACAAATAGTATTGGTTGGTCAACCTGAGCTACAAGAGCTTTTAAAGCGCAATGAATTAAGGCAACTCGCCCAGAGAATAACAGCTCGTTACCATTTATTACCACTTACGCAAGGCCAAACAGTTGCTTACATAAAGCATCGGTTACATGTTGCAGGATGTGATAAAGGAATTTTTTCGATGGATGCCATGCAAGCTGTTCATCAATTAACTGGTGGTGTGCCACGATTAATGAACTTGGTATGTGAGCGAGCTTTGGTAGGCACTTTTGCAAAGCAGCAGTTGATAGTTGATAGCGATATAATAAAAAAATCAGCACATGAGTCATTACCCATGGATTTTGTAGCGCCAGTTAATGAGGCCAACAAAGCAACGTCATTTGTACCATATAGCCTTGCATTCGTTGCTTTATTTGCCGTAGGCATTGGGCTTTCATTTATTTTATAGTTAGGTAAGTTATGTCTTATTTATTAGATGCGCTAAAGCAGTCGCAGCAATCAGATATGAGTGCTGAGCAATACGACTTACAATCAGAGCAGTTAAAGCAACAGCAAGCACTAAAGCGTTATAGACGATTAGCGTTAGTATTTGGTACAAGCTTAGCTGCTTTTATTGCTGTAGCTGGTGGGTTTACTACTGGTAAGTGGTTTCAAGGTACTACTTTATTAAACACATCGGAACCCGCTGTAATTAAGGTGGTTGAAAGCGAAAAATCGTCACCTAAAGAACAAGTTAAAGAAGTAGATGCCGCAGTTGAAAAGCAGCAAATAGCTAAGTTAGAACCCGCTAAAATAGCTCCAAATAATACTGCAACGATTGAAGGGCAACTTGTACATGTGCAAACACCTAATGGTGTACAGCAAATGTTATTAACGCCTAATGGGCAATATATTCCTATGCCATCGAGTCCGGTCACGAGCGCAATGGGTTATAATCAGCAGAACGTGCAACAAGTAATGCCAGTTCAAAATTATAATCAGCCAGTATTTAATCCACAAAATAATTACAATCCAAATAATACACAGAACGCTTCGGTATTTGGGCAAAGTCAAAATACAGCATCAGCTCAACTAGATATGAGTAAATATAAAGTACTAGGTAAGCCAATTAATGGTAACAACCAATCTCAACAGATGAGCGATCCTGAGCTTGATGAGGTGCCTACAACACTTAAAAATGCGTTTGCGCAAGCTATACAAGACGTCGAAAAAAATCAGGATTATGAAGTTACCCATGCATCAAAAACGTCATCACGTGTTGAGCCTGTAGAATTACTACCAGATGGTTTGCAATCAATGTTGCCTAGTATTAAATATCAAGCGCATATTTATTCATCGAGTGCTGACAAACGTTGGATCAAGCTAAATGGCCGAGAGTTACATGAAGGAGAGAGCATAGGCGCTTTAACTGTAAGAGAGATTACACCTGAGCAAAGTGTACTTGATTTTGATGGTTATGAGTTTAGCTTAAAGGCTTTGCAAGACTGGCCGCAGTAAACGTTTAGCTATTATATTGAGAGCTCGGTAGAATGTTGAGCTCTCAATATTGCTTAGGGTAATATTGAGTTTTTATAAAAGCGTTCTAAATCAATATTATATTCTTTAGGTTTCACCGCTGATTCAAGGGTGTCTAAGGTTTTTTTATTAGATAAATCGATATCTTTTATCTCTGTATAGCGACTATGTTTGGCGCTGTAAAATGTTTTAACGATAGGCTTTAGTGGTGTACTGGGGTTACTCTCGGTCACTAAACCCACTTTTTGACTCGATAATCTAACGAGCGTTCCTACCGGATGAATACCAATACATTGAATAAACTTATTAAGCAGCACGGGATCGAAGCTATCTGGGCATCCGTCTTTTAGTATTTTAAAGGCTTTTATTGGCTCCATGCCTGCTTTGTAAACACGTTCTGCGGTAAGTGCATCATACACATCTACAATTGATGCCATACGTACGTACTGACTTATTTCGTCGCCCTTTTTACCAAACGGGTAGCCTTTACCATCAAGCCTTTCATGATGCATACCTGCAATATCAACCGCGATACCCGTTAAGCCAGACTCTTCTAATATTTCTTTACTGAAAAGCGAGTGCATTTTCATTATTTTAAATTCATCATCGGTAAAGCGGCCCGGCTTATTGAGTATTTCATCAGGGATTTTTATCTTACCAATGTCGTGTAAAAGTGCGCCGGTAGTCAGTTCAACAATAATGTTTTTTTCTATACCTAAATGTTTAGCGAAAATCCCCATTAATATCGATACATTAATAGAGTGCTCAAGTAGGTAAGCATCTTTTTGGCGCATTTGGGTAAGGCAGGCTAGGGCATCTTGGTTTCTAAAAACAGAGTCCATAAAGCCACTTGCCAGCTCTTTGAATGGTGCAATATCTATATCGCGGCCTGCTTTAATATCTTTAAATGCTTTTATTTGCAGTGTTTTAGCTTCGTCATACAGTTTTTTTGCCTTTCCCATTTCTTGTTCGGCACTGTGTGTTTTTTGCCAAGGGTCACGCTTTATTTTTGTTGCAGGTACAGCAATAGGAGCTTTTTCAGGGACTGATTCAATGAGGGTTTTATCAGGGTCGATTTCTACTTCTAAAATACCTGCTTTTATTAGGTTATTAATACCAGCCTGAGTTTTAACCCAGCCTTGATTTTTAATTTTAATACTGCCAGTTTGTCTAGTAACGCTT
>NZ_WTKW01000115.1:0-11757 GCF_011378745.1 Pseudoalteromonas sp. Z1A6 | reverse complement strand
AATTTTTTTAAGCTGATCTCTCAAAAAAAAATTTAACTGTTACACTTAATTGATAATTCAATTAAAAAGATGGAATAGCTATGCCCAATAATAAATTTAGACTAGTCACTCGCAGCGATTTTGATGGCTTAGTGTGTGCCGTATTGCTTAAAGACTTAGACCTAATTGACGATATTTTATTTGTTCATCCAAAAGACATGCAAGACGGCAAAATAGGCATTACCGAAAATGACATTACGACCAACCTCCCCTACGTTGCAGGCTGTCATATAGCATTTGATCATCACCTTAGCGAAACCGTTCGTAACTCAAGCGACATAAAAAATCATATTATTGACCCAGAAGCCCCATCAGCTGCTCGCGTAGTTTATGACTATTATGGCGGCGCTGAAAAACTTCCAAATATTTCTGTTGAAATGATGGACGCGGTAGATAAAGGCGATGCTGCTCAGTTTTCAAAAGACGAAATATTAAACCCAACCGATTGGGTATTAATGAACTTTATTATGGATGCGCGTACAGGACTTGGCCGTTTTCGCGAGTTTAAAATTTCAAATTACCAATTAATGATGAAACTGATTGATGCGTGTAAAGATCAGAGCATACAAGACATTCTAAAAATGGAAGATGTAGCCGAGCGTGTTGCTTTATATAACGAGCATAACGAAAAAGCAAAAGAGCAAATTTCTCAATGCGCTACCGTGCATAAAAACTTAGTGATCCTTGATTTAACCCAAGAAGAAACTATTTACGCCACAAATCGATTTGTTATTTATGCAATGTACCCCGACTGCAATATCTCGATTCATAAAATGTGGGGCCTTAAAAAGCAAAACGTAGTGTATGCCGTTGGTAAATCTATCACTAACCGCAGTTCGAACACCAATGTTGGCGAGCTGTGCTTAAAATATAATGGTGGTGGCCACTTAAATGCCGGTACTTGCCAAGTAGAAACAAGTAAGGCCGAAGCGGTACTGAGTGAGTTAATCAATACAATTACGAGTGATGGTTAATATTAACTTACAATAACCAGAGTAGTAGCTCTGGTTATTTTATTTTTTGCAGGGTGAGTTTTAATCACTCTCTTTTTCATATAAATTTCTGTAATCATAAAAGAAATAATGACCTCATGTTAGATACTAAAAACTTCGAAAAAACACTTTATCAAGATACCAAAAAAGCATTTAAAGACATCATTCAAAAATATGGTAACGATCTTTATGTAATGGGTTATTACCACACAGGTAGCTACTCATTACTGCCAATGTTTAATACTTTATCAGATTTAAAAGAAGTATTTGAAACAGAGTACAACAACGATGTAAGTAGCTTTTACATGGCTAAATGGAACCCTGAGGACTACCCGACGCTTGAATATTATTCAGAATACTTTGATGAAACAACGCTAGAATGCCAAAAACTAGAAAACAGCATTGATTTGTTTCAATCAGATATAGAGGCGATGGATAATTGGCACCAATGGCTTACAGCAATGGAAAAAGTACTTATGCAATTAGATGCAGAAGGATTATTTTCAAATGGTATTGAACGCGAAAAAATCACTTTAGCCATACTCGCCTATGATGAAGAAGAAAGCATTCAATTTAAAAGAATCAAACGACTTAATCCACCAGCCGTTCTAACGCAAATTCAAGCTGACTTTGAAGCAATGATTACAGAGCGTGAAAAATGTGAGCAAGAAGTGTTAAACGCCTTCAATTAAAAAGTGCAACACTACTACATATACGCTATACACAAAGTATAAGGGAGGGAGGTTAAAATATAACTCATTGATTTAATTGGTAGCCCCTGCAAGAATCGAACTTGCAACTGCCCCTTAGGAGGGGGCCGTTATATCCATTTAACTAAGAGGCCACAAACAAGCTGTGTGCTTAGAGGTGTGAATTATAACGGCATCTGGTTTTTTATATCAAGTGACAACTGAACTTAATTGCTTGATAAGTATATATCTTCTTTATTTAGTACATAAATTGGGATTAGTTTTCGACTACTCGCGACGATTTTTTTTGTATGCGCGTTAATTACACGTGTATTTACAACAACAGCATCACTGCGATAAATTAATGTACCCGCTAATACATGGCTCGCCATTTGATCTTCACTAAGCTTTTCAATATCGCGCGAAAAAGCAAAATCACCACGACTATTTACATCTATTGTTTGAGTGGTTTTAAAATCAACCACGCCATAACCAAACTTTTGTAACTGATGAATTAACGTTTCAGAAATTTGATTACCTAATTGATTACTTTTAGTAAGCGATGAATCAAGATCGACCAAGGTAGTAACGGCAATATTAATATTGGCGTCGGTATCACTTTCAAACTCAAGCGTATCAACCAAATCAAGTGCCATTTGCTCTACATAGTTAGCAAGTGTTTTATGGTGCTGAAGTGGTGTAAATTGATTGCCGTTAGCATCATCTTGAGTTGATTTTTGCTCGGCTGTTTTAAGCATGCTTGCTAAGTCATAATTTACTTGTGTGGTTGAAGATGCATTCATTTCAGCACTTTCATTATTTTGAGTAAAGGCACAACCAGTTAAATTAGCTAAAGCAAAAAAAACGATAAAGCGGTTAAATAATTTACTATACATAATTATCTCACTTGCTTGCTTGTTTTAACATTATGCCATCAGTGCGATAGCTACTATTAAGCGCATCAACAACTGACTGTGGAATAAACCCTTGTGCAGAACCGACTACGGCCTTACTTTCTAGCCCAACAATACGTGCATTAACAAGTACACCACCTTGATGGTTTACAAGCGTACCGGCTAGTACATACTTAAAGTTTTGATCTTGATTTAGCTCTAAATAGTCGCGACTAAATACAAAGTCGCCTGTTGAGGTAACACGCATATAATCAGTTGTTTTAAAATCAATAACGGGTACACCAAAGCTGTGTAATTCATGCATGAAGCTTTCTGCAATTTGGTTTCCTAGTAAGCTACCATCGTTGTAGTCTTCATCTAAAAAAATAAAACTCGAAACAGCTAACGGTGTTTGTTCACTTACGTACTGTAAGTTTTCAACCATGTCTTGCATTATGCCGCGCACATAATGGTTAATATTTTTGCGCATTGGCGGTGTTGCTTTTGTGTAGTTATCTTGTGGAGCCATTCCTGACTGAAATAAGTTATCGTCAGAAACAGGTGCTGCAACGTCGCGTTGGTTACTCACCAGTTGGTTGCTTTGCTCACTTTGTGGTGTTGCGGTGTCTGTATTCATTGTGCCTAGTATTTGAGAGCAACCAAAGCCCAGTGGTAAGCATAATGTAATTAATAGGTTTTTCATTTTGTGCTCCAAATTAGTATTCGCTTCGGTATAAAAGTCCGTCACGCTGCTGAATTTTCTCATTGCCCCACATTACATTAATTGGGATCTCGGTACTTCCCGCAGAGAGCACCTGTTTATTTTCTATATTCACAAGTCGTGCATTAACTATGTATGCATGCTGCTGACGAGTCACTGTTCCTGTGATAACTAAGTCAATATTTTGGCGATTACGTAATTTACTTAAATCGCGACTTAAAATACTGTCTGAGTTTTCTGATAAAGAGAGGTTATTCCCAAGTCTGTACTCAACGGTGTGATAACCCAGTTGAGTAAATTGTGTAAGCAGACTTTCTTGGATCTGCTGACTTAAGCCTGAGGCTTGCCCTGTCACTAATTTTGTATCTAGTGCATCTGCATAAAAGAAGCTACTAACGCCAACACGTGCATTAGCATTTAATGCTCCGTTTAGGTGGTTAAGTTGCGACGTTAAATTAACTACATAGTCATTAACCGTAAAAGGAGCCATGGCTGCTTTAGGTGCATCTGTAGGCACACTTGGTTCTGGCGGCGGCACCAAGTTACAAGCAGCTAAATTTAAAAATAATAAAGGCAGTAAAAGGCGCATAATTGCCATCCTCTTCAAAACATACTGAGGATGAAGCAATTTGTATGCCGACTTAGCTATTGTGCGGTAAAGGGCTGATCTACGTAATAACTAACTAAACAATTTATATTTTGGCTCTTTAATTTTTGACAGTCACCCATAGCGTTTTTTTTGTCTATGTATGCGCCTAGCTTTAAGCGGTTATACATAACTCCTTTTACATTTATTGTTTCAACATTCATCACAAAATTATCGCCTAGTAAGCTAGGAAGCTTTTTTTGAAGTTGCCTAAAAGCTAAAGAGAGTTGTTCTTTTTGCGTTATTGAAAGCACTTGTAAAGCAAATTTAGGATCAACTGGTTTTGTTACTTGTAAATTGGAGCGATTAATTGTGTTGGTATTAACGATTTCTGCTTTTATTACTGGTGCATTTTTCTGCTCATTTTCTTTTGCAATTGTATTGAGTTGCGATATTAGTAAGCTTAAGTCGTCTTCAATAAGTAATAAACGCGCAAGTTCTGGCTTCATATTTTGCCACTGCTGGGAGCTTGTTTTTAAAGTTTCAAGTTCTTGCTTTGTTATTTTTACGTAGCTTTTTTCGTCAGTTACGTTGGTCTGAGTAGCACTACCATCAATTGCTTTATTATTCGCACAACCATAACTTAGCAACATTGCACTGATTAAAAATATACATTGAACTCTTTTCATCCTAATTCCTTTAATGGAGTATTTTATGTGTTTCAACAACACACTTTAATCCTTGCGCTTTTACTGAGTCGCATACAGAAATAAGCTCTGGCGAACTGTTTGTTGCGTACGCTAAGGCTAAAATAAATTTATTTTTAGCTTTATCATGCATATAAAAAGCTTCTTGCTGCTCTATTCGTGGTGCTATTAAACGGTAATAAATTTTTAAGATATTTAACGAACTAAAACTTCCTGCATTGGCAATGCTTCCAGTTGTTGCACTGAGCGCCTTTAATGTTAAATCAACGCCCATTACTCCATCTCCTTGAGGCGATAAATTAACTGTTATATTTTGAGTGTTTTTTAGCTGCTTGCGTTGTTTATATTCATCATCAATTACTGCTTTATACTGCCCCGGTTTAAGGTCTGTAAATAAGTAATAGCCATCATATGCTGCTTGAGTTTGTGCAACTTGATCCCCTTTCTCATTCAACAGCGCTATATTTGCAAAGGGTTGGATCTGTGTTGTATCACCTTTTTGTTGATAAACAACTCCCTCTACTTCACTGGCATTATTTAATGCGAAGTCCATATACTCTACAAAACCAGCCCTTGGTGTAATAGAAAAACCCTCATTAGCTGGTATTAAAAACGGATCTTCAAAACTATTTCTATCCAGTATTATATCTGTTGTACGATTTGCTGGCATTGAAGTTAATAGCGCAACGCCGTGTTCGTCTGTAATTGCTTGACGATAATTGTGAACGCCTTTTACTTTTACGCCGGCAACGCCGTGCTCATCATCATCCATAATACCGTTATTATTTTGATCTAAAAATACGCGTAACATTAAGCTACCCGTGTTAGTTAAGGTGCGCTTAGAGACAAAATATGTATTATGTTCAACATCAAAACCTAAGCTAAAACGGCTATAAATGCCGAGCCGCCAATCATCGTTACTGTTGTAGTTTAAGTTACTCGTTAAACTAAACTTGTCGCTTTGCCAATTGAGCCCTAATTCGGCCGATTGAATATTATTACGAAGTGAATCAGTTAAAGTAAGTTCCGCTTGTAAATCTCGGCCCAAGTTGCGGCTAAACTCAGCCTCGTAACTAACAAGCTCACTTACTGGCGATATACTATAATCTATACCAAACCTTGTGTAGGTTCTCCCAAAGCGCTTTTGAAAACGTGTTGTTCCAAAATTACTCTTAGAGCTATCGTCTTGTTGCCACAGCAATTGGTTACTTAGTGCAAATCCTGAGTATGAGTAGTTGAACTGGTTGCGTACTTGTTTAAAGCGCCCTCTAGTATCACTATCGTCATATAGGATGTTATTTTGATAAGAAAGGCGTCCATAGGTATTATTCATTAGCCCACCAGCTAAATTTATTTGGTAGCTGTTAAAATCTTGCTGCTGTTCGTCTGTACGATTTGTAGCGCTAAAAAGTAGTGATTGTTCGGCAATTTGAGTTCGGGCTGTAAATTCAAATTCTTGTTCATTGTTATTATTTTTTTCAACATTCGCATTTAATAATAATCGGTCAAATAAGCTTATGTTGGTACCAAATGCATACTTAAGTAAATCGTCATCTGTGTTTTTTTGACCTGATGTAGCAGTGTATACAGATATATTATCTGTAAGCCCTTGCTCATATCTACCCGCAATTTGCCAACCCTGCCCCTGCGAGCTTGAAACATTGTTATTTAGTAATTGCTTGCCTTGTTCAGTAACCGACAATTCATAGTTACCTTGTCCCTGCTTAAGTTGATTTCCGTCCACAAAGTAATAATCACTTTTACGCTCAACTTGACCTTGAGGCCCATAAAAAATAAGCTCAAAATTATTAGCTCCGAATAATAGGTTTATATTATCAAAAATATAACGCCCATCTGCGAGGCTAAGCTGCTGGTCTATTAATATTTCATTACGGTACAGTTCTACATCCCAACCTGGCTGTATAGCACCGCTTAAGTTAACTTGATTATTGACTATTTTTCTATTGGTTACATTATTAGAAACTTTAACACCTCGGGCATACTGACTACTGTAGCTATTGCCAACTTGCGTGGCGATAACATCACCAAAAGATATTTCAGTAGGCATGAAGCTGTTTTTTATTTCTTTGTCTAAGTTTTGCTTTGTAAACGTTAACCTAGAGTTGGTAAGTAAGTCAGTACTTCGTCCAGACAAAAAATACTCTGCAGATAAATACGCAAAGTCTTGAGTGCCTAAAAGTGAATAGTTCGTAGAATGTCTATCATCGCTCGCGGTAAAATTTAGTTGTAAGTCGGCAACCGGAGAAGATAGCGCTTTATATGGGCTAGCTTTCCATGGCAGCGTAGGTGGCGATCTTTTGTTAGGTGATTTAAGGTTGCGCGACTGTCTGTATCTTTGTTGTTCAACCGGTAAGGGGCTATCTGAGCTTATAAGTAATTCTAAATCTGGGTAATCAATATTAAACTCTAGATTTAAAGCATTATGTAAACTTTGAATATCTACATAAATATCATCTTCAATGGTAATTTGATTTTTTGCTAATAAGTAGCTCTGTGTAGGACTAGTAAATACAGCGGGTGTAACCGCTGCATTTAGAAAAAGAGGTTGTTGATTTGCTCCAACACCTTGAGCAATTCGATTGCTAGCATCAACATTCATTGCAAATTGTAGAATATCAAATAAGTCGCTTAAACTAACTTGTACACTTTGCTCGCTTTTAATTGCTGCAACTTCACCTAAGTAGTATGAGTTTAAATAAAGCGAAAGTATTAATAACTCGCCTGTGGCGATTCGCTGTTGCTGATTTTCTTTGTTTTTATAATCAATTACTTCAACGGGCTTAGTTAGCTTTAGTTCAATTGCGCGTAGTGTTGTTAAAGCATCCTCCACGGAAGGATTAGCTATTACACTATTACTAAGCAAACTACTTATGCTTAGTAATAGTGCATACAATAAATTATTTAGCGTCATTCACTGTTAAAACATTAAGTGATTGTGAGGTTAAAGGCAGAGTGTATTGTGCAAATGTAAGGTCTTTATATTCTTGACTGCCTTCATATTTAAAAATGACTTTTCCTGCTTTATCTAAATTTTTGTCACTAAATAAACTAAGGGTTACAAACGCATTATCTACTTCTGGATAAATACTTAAATTACCAATTTCTGCAATTTTAACTTGCTCGTTATTACTATCAACAAAGTAAGCACTTAATTTACCGTAGCTACTAAACTTACCTTCTCGTTTTATATTCAATAAAAACTGAGGACGTTGATTGCTTTCATTTAGCACTAGCTTAGCTTGTTCTATGGCAACTACTGGCTGTTTAATGTCTTTA
Source organism: Pseudoalteromonas sp. Z1A6 (assembly GCF_011378745.1). Lineage (NCBI taxonomy): Bacteria > Pseudomonadati > Pseudomonadota > Gammaproteobacteria > Alteromonadales > Pseudoalteromonadaceae > Pseudoalteromonas > Pseudoalteromonas sp. Z1A6. The sequence goes on along the minus strand of NZ_WTKW01000115.1, from coordinate 3,833 downwards.
CGTAACAAAATAGGTATACTGTAGCTCATAATCATATTAACTTTTATTGAGCTTGTTTTATTAGTATTTTCACCAGGCAATGCTTGAAATAGAAGATGAGAGCGGTACTCACCAGAAGCTAGGCCTTTAGGTTTACGTATTGCTATTTTTACTGTTTGTTTTTCACCAGGTGCTAAACGCATTTGTTTTGGTGACAAACGTGCCATTGAACTTAAACTTTCGCTTGTAGCCTCTGCCAACTGTATGTAGCCACCGCTAGGTTGCGCTTGCTTCTCACTCCATAAAACACGATATGTTTGATATTCATCACCCGCATTAATTACGGTAACTTTAGCGGTTCGTTGACGTTCATCAAAACTAATACGGGTTGGAGAGATAAGTAAATTTGCGTATGCATTTTTTCCTAAAATACATACACTCAGTGCGAGCAGCACTACAACTTTATAAAGCATGTTTTTCCTTTAGTAATCAATCGTAATTTCTAATTGGGTGTCAGTAATAAAACTACCATCTAAGTAACTTTGGCTAGTCCCTGTCGTTATTAAACGGCCACCTACTTTGAGTAAAAGCTCTCCAAACTCATCGCTAGTTTGCGTTCTTGGTAAATCCACTAATACAACCGAAAACTTGGCACTATTAGCTCCTAGCGCTTCACTTTGCAATGTAGAGTCACTCGTTTTGTTAAACGATATTTGAGTAAGGGGAGGTAAATCGGTAAATAAAAGTTCTGCGGGATTCCCCTCAGTTAATACGTAAATATTACCAAATGTGGTTGTTTCACCTTCATGGCTAATGGTTATAGAGCTTAAAGTATTATTTTGAGGGATAACTAAAGTGCCAAAATTAAGCGCTTCTTGTTGTATGCTTGCGCTATAGGCTTGCTCGCTAAACATTAACGAAAGCCAAGCAGAAACATACAAAAAGCGCATTGTTTGTTTAAACACTAATTAATATGACACTTCAATATTAAAGCTACCAGAATACTCACCATCAGGGTAATCCACACTTGATGCGTTTGATGAAGTAGAAAGAGTCGCGCCTATATTAAATGATACAGCGCCATCAACGCCAGCTTGTAGGTTGGGCGTAGCACTTGTATATAATCCACCAGCATTAGTACCGCTCGTTATAAAGTAAGTCCAAGTACCTACAGTAAAATCAGGTTCATTTAACCCTTGACCAGCTAAAGGTTGTACTAAAGTATTTACTGGGTCGCTAATGGTTAAAATAGAATTTGGTACTACATCTGACACACTAAAAGCACCCGCTTCACCACCTTCAATTATTGATATAGTTGCCACATTACCAGCAGCGTCGTCTTGCGAGGTAACATTAGTTGCATCAGGATCAGGATTAATTGTAAGCGTAGCTTGCAGATTGCCTGTAGGATCTGAAATAGCACGAATAGTACCAAAATTTAAATCGTTATCTTTTGTGAGTACTACAGCATTTTGTACCGTTACTTTCGCTTCAAATGACTCTGTAGCAGCATAAGTGCTAAACGAGCTGACCACGGTGGCTACAGCTAATGCAGATAAATAAAACTTCATGCTAAATCCTTATAAGAAAATGGGCTTTATCAAATATTTGCCCAACTATAGTTAGTATCGACTATTAGTACAAATACTTTAATACTATATAAGTTTAAAAGGCCTAATTTATTAATTATATTGGCTTTCCGACAAAAGCAGCAATATTACATGCTTGATCAAGCTGATTAGCTAAATAACAAAACGCACTTACTTGAGCATCGTTTTTAAATGGACCTACACGTAATCCATACAAAGTCATATTATTATTTTTACGTTCAAACATAGTAAAATTAAATTGAGTAAATGCACTGGGGTATAATTGCTTAAGCCTTTCGACTCTTGCTTTAACAAGCTCTGGCTTTAAATACCAACCAAGCTGTGCTCCAATTTTAGTTTCATCTGTTAAGGTGAGTTCTGAATTTTGTAAGTTTGGTGTTTTTACTTCGGGAGTGTTATTTAGTGCCGTCGGTTCCAAATTCTGTGAAGGCTGATTACCATAGGTGATATCGGTTTTATTTTGCATGAGTAAAGGAGGGTTTTCAGTTAATTCACTTCGAGACGATAACGCCATAATTAACAGCTGTAAATCATCTTCCATAGCAGTTAAACGACCAATGCTTTCTTGCTGTAAGTGCCACTGCGAAACATACTCTTTTAGTTGTTTATCAGTAATTAAAGAATGCTGCACGCTCTCGTTATTTACAGTTGCGCTGCTACATCCATATAAATAAAAAGATAAGAATAAAACTGATATTAAATGACAAGACTTAAAATACCGCATTGCAAAAGCACTCTACTAACCAAGATAATAAATCAAAGCAAATTTTGCGCCACTTTATAGCAACTTTTTAATTAAGTAGTCTATCTTGAAGTAAGAAAAGCCATATCGATAACAAGGCAAAATTTCATCATTTAGTTGGTATCACTAATTGCTGCTGCATTGCCCTACCTCCTGCATTCATGCAGTCGTATATCAAAAATTATTAGCGAAGTTAGCATCAGGTCTAATCCTTCAAATTGATTAGGTATTATTGCAGATTGATATTACATACTGTGAGCTAAAGCTTTACTGGCTTATCAGTGTAGTTACTTACTATGCAATCGAGTTTATATAACTTGAATACGTCACAGTCTGCTTTTGCATTTTTAAAGTTTTGGTAAGAGCCAAGTTTTAGCCTGTAAAACATTTTGTCGTTTATTTTGGCGGTTTCTACGTTAGTCAATATTTTGTCTCTAAACAACGGTGCTGCTTTAGTATTTAGCTCTTGCCATGCTTTAGCCACACCTTGCTCTGAGTCAACCGAAGCTACCTGTAAAGCAAATACATGTTTAGGTTTATTTAATTTTACAGTTTGTTTTTTATTACTGTAATTTTGTTTAACTTGTTGGCGTGACTTAACATTGCGTGTGTTACGTGGTGAGCGTACAGACTTGCTGCTATACCCTTGATTAGACTGTGCAATAGCTTTACTGTTTATAATATCGATATGATTTACGAGGTAAGTTATTTCTTTTTCTAATCTTAAAATTCGCTCTATGCCTTCACGAGCTTGTTGCCACTGCATTGCGGCATCTTTTAGCTGTGCAAGTTCAAGGGCTGTAATTGATACGTAGTCAGGCGAGTTACTTTGAGGTTGTTCATCAATGGTTTTTATTTCAGGCGAGACGCTGCATGCTGTACCAAATAAAAGCATTAGCAAGCTAAGTAAAAGCCCAATGTTATTTTTTTTATATATAAACATGTATTAGTTGTCCTGAAAGCAGTGTTTTTACACTACATTTCAGTTAAACATTCTCACAAGAAAGCGTTTAACTTTATTTAAGCTGTGAGCTATAAAACTTAGCTCTTCGCATGCTTGTCAGTATTTCGTAAAACACAACGTTGCATACTCCATCCCTTCCTTGAGAGCATTATTTAATACAAATTCAATGCCAATTAACACAAACTTTACAACATAAATAACAATATGTCTGTAATGACTTAAAAAATTTTATTTTAGAGCTATTCCTTTTCTTATTTTATTCTAAGGCCTGTTGACCTTTCAGGATTAAAATTTGTTCAATCTAGGGGCCATTTAATCGCGGCGCGAGGTTTGTAACCTAGTGGGCTCGATAACTGCTCCTGCGTTATTCTACTGGCTTACATCCATGTAAGAATAAGTAAAAACCGAGTAAAGCTTCCGCGTCCTGCTCACGCCCCTTACCTACATCCATGTAGGCAACAAAGAGTAAATTGCCCCGAGGCAGAACCCTTCGGGCAGCGCATGTTTGGCATTTATGCTACGTTATCGCCTATTTATG
>NZ_WTKW01000114.1:0-11884 GCF_011378745.1 Pseudoalteromonas sp. Z1A6 | reverse complement strand
CGCTTTTTTTATGTCTTTAATTTGAGGGGTAAATATACAATAAATTTAGCACCACCTAAGCTTGAGCTTTCTGCTTTACACTCTCCTTGGTGCCACGACACAATTTTAGCAACTATAGCGAGTCCTAAACCAAAACCACCGGTATCCTTGCCTCTACTTTTATCTAGTCGAGTAAAAGGTTTAAATACATTTTCTCGCTCAGCGGGAGCTATCCCCTCACCATCATCTTCAACAATCAATACGATGTGTTTTGTCTCTTGTAGCAATGAAATTTTAACTTGTTTATGAGTGTATTTGAGCGCATTGCCAATTAAATTTTGAAATACTCGCGCCATAAAGTGACTATCACAGTAATAACTTAAATGCTCAGGGAGGTTTACGGAGAGCGTTGTTCGGGCTTCAAAGTTTAGCTTTTCAACAGTTGTTTTTACCAGCCCAGCTAAGTCACAGTTTATTGGCTGTAAACTAGGTTGTTGAGAGTCTAATCGCGCGTATTCGAGCATTTCAGAAACTAGTGACTCAAGCTCGCTAATGTCTGTTTGCATGTTTGTTAAGTATTTCTCACCTTTTTCGTCAAGCATTTGTTCTTGCAGCATTACAATTGCAAACTTTAAACGTGCTAGTGGTGTTCTAAACTCATGCGACACCGATGAGGTAAGTTCTTGCTGCGCACTAAGTAAAAACTCAATACGTTGCTGCATTACCTTTAATGTATCAGTAATAGGTAAAAAGAAAGACTTAGAAGAGTCGTTTAGTTGAAAGTCTTGCAAACCCTCTACCGCTTCACACGCTTTACGTAGCTTTGCAAAGTCGCGCCATAGTAAAAAGCTCCACAGCCCAACAGGTATACCTACAATAATAAGTAGTAATAAATACGGCCAAACAGAAGATGATTCCTGCGTTAATACACCTACCGGTCCTACTTGAAGTAATGAATCATTACCGAGATCTACATACCAAACAATGCGTTGTTGCTTATCGTATAAGTATAAGTAGTGGTTTTGGTTGAGCTGCGATTGTTGTTTTTGAGGGAGTATTAAATCACGTCGTTCAATCACTTTACTTTCAAAGTTGTGCTTTAATTTTTTAAGACCATTTGGAGTTTGTGAGAGCAACCAGAGTGATTGCCCAAACTCATCATCTAAGAAGACCTGTTGTTGCGACTCTTCGTAAGGCCACAATTGCTCTATAACACCGCTTACTACAAACAAAGAAACGATGATATATAAATATAAGCTGGTAAACAGTTTTCCCATTAAAGCCGACTAACCTTAAATAGTTCTAAAGATCCCATGCATCAGAAACAAATAAGTAGCCTTGTCCCCATACAGTTTTTATACGATATGGCTTATCGCTGTTGTCGCCTAATTTTTTACGAATTCGTGATACGCGTACATCCACAGTTCTATCAAGTCCATCGTATTGGCGGCCAATCATATGCTGGTGCACATGTTCTCGACTTAGTACTTCACCCGCATTTGACGCTAATAGCCATAGTAACTCAAACTCGTGCGAAGTTAATACAATCTCCGAATCACTTAGTTTTACAATACGACTTGTTTTATCAATGACTAAATCACCAAACTGGAGCTCTTCGCTTGATTTTACCATGGGTTGTCCACGACGCAGTAATGCATTAATTCGCGCTAGTAATACACGTGGCTCTGCTGGTTTTATTACATAATCATCAGCGCCAAGCTCTAAGCCAAGTACTTGGTCGAAATCTTCACCTTTAGCAGTCAACATTAAAATTGGTAGAGTAAATTTATCTCTTACTTGGCGGCAAACGCTAAAGCCATCTTTACCTGGCAGCATAACGTCTAAAATCATTAAATCGGGTGTATTGTTTTCTAAGTAATTAAACACTTCGTCACCACGGTCTAATACTTCGACTTCAAGGCCATTATGTTCAAGGTAATCTTTTGTTAGTTGTTGTAAACCGAGATCATCTTCAACAAGTAAAATTTTTGGCATTAGTTGCTCCTAAATTAAAAAAAGCTCCACGGAGAGCGAAGCCTACGCCTATTTTTTTTAGCATGGGCGCTTTGTACTTCAACCTGTGTTTTTGCTATTAACACACCCGTATGAGGATTGATTAAGGAGTATATGGTCTCCACCTGAACACGCGCTTTATAATTAAATTGCCCAGAAAGTTGTTGCTCCCAGCATTGAAGCCGTTGCTCTTGCTGATACAAACAGACATCACTGTAGGCGTTTAATTGCCATTTAAATTGTAAATCAAGATCGCAAAAACCCTGCTGTTCAGAGACAACGCAGACTTTTGGAGAAACGCTAAAAAAAGGGGTTTGTGCCACACTAAAACCACTAAAAAAAGTGGTAATAAAGACAACTAATATTAAATACTTCATATTAAAAAGTACGATCGAATCCTATAAATGCAGTCATTGAATAAGTACGTTCGAAGAGCGGACTGCCATCCATAGCCGAATAGTCGTAATATGCTACATGAAAACGAAGAGAGTCAGCCTTACTCAGTGGCCAACGGGCGTCGATTTTAGCATAAGGTTGCCAACTACTACCAACGTCTATTTTGCCAAATTGAGTTTCACCCTCATTAAGTCCATAAAAATAGCTATTTAGTTCCGCAGATTTATAGTTTATTCCAAGTGTTGGCTTTATTTTGAGCTTTCCTATCACAGTATGATACTGCCACTGTAATGCTGCGCGTACACCTCGATAAACATCGGTTATATCATGCAGAGCCTGAACCGAAAAAACATGGTCTTCATTTACATAGTGATATGCAATACCCGCATCCAGTGCAATTTGCCGTTTATGTAAATTATCAATATTAACATAGCGAGAGGACGAGGCTTCATCTTGCATTACGAACTGATTGTTGAGGGCACTACTTTGTAGTGTAAATACATTTTTAGGGTGCCAGTCTATAAAAAAGCGAGACTCAGAGTTGAGTTCACCAACTAGATTAAAGTGATGCTTAGGGGTTTGCAAAAATGAATAACCAAGACGGCCATTATCAAAAAACCATTGCTCTGCATAAAACGCAACTTGAGGAATAAGCACGAGCGGAATATTATCTCCACCATGCAAAGGGTTGGTTATAACTCCAGCCCCCACGCTTAAACTCAAATGCAGACGATCGGTTGTTATATCTTGCTCTGTATAATCATCAGCATGCTTGCTTGCCTGTGTTGCTTGCACCGAAAGGCAAACAAACAAAGTGCTAAAACATAGAGCTGTTAATAATGAGAAGGCATACCGCATCAGCGTAAATCAAAGTATCAAAATAAGTGAGTTCCCCATACTAGCAAGGTCTTTTTAAACTAGCTCTAGCTGGTTACAATTATTCACAATTTGTATACAAAAATGTTAACTTTATGCTTTTCGGACTATTTATCTTTCAAGGTAGTTGTGTCTAAGGACTATATTTTGAGTTGCTTGTGTAATTTTTGACTAATAGTACTTTAAGATCCTTTGAAAATGAGGCACTACGTAGCAAATGCAATTATTCAAATAAAAAATTACTAAGAGCTAACTCGCTAAAGCTCTATTGGGTTTTACCTGCTTGTTTACCAAAACTGAAGTTGGATTAAATCGCCCTAAATTGAGCGGCTTTAACCCAAATAAATCAGAAACCTCTGGCACTTATTAAATATCAGGGGCTATTTCTATACGATTTCGTCCATGTGTTTTGGCAATGTATAAGGCTCTATCTGCACGCTCAACTAAAACAGAACTATTTGTAAATGGCCGTAAAATTGCTAAGCCAAAACTTGCTGAAATAGCACGTTTTGCAGTTACATCATGCTTTTTACGAATCGCCAATTTTGCTATTGCTAAACGAATACAATCTGCAAATGCTATTATATCGTTAATAGTGTCAAAGTAGGCTGTTATGCAAAACTCCTCGCCACCATATCTATACACATTTGCAGCTTCAGTTGTATTTTCTCTCACTTTTTTAGCAACTAGCCTAAGGACTTCATCACCCTTTTGATGGCCAAAATCATCGTTAAAGCGCTTAAAATGATCAATATCAAACATAATGAGTACGGCAAGAGAGTCTTCTTGCGCTTGCTCTGAGTATTCGAGGCAAAAGTTTACAATATCAGAATCAAACTTACCTCGATTATAAAAACCCGTAAGCGTGTCGGTATCGGCTGCTTCCTTTGAAATATTGAGTGCTTCTTTTAAATCTTTTATTTCATTGTAGGCAACGGCTAATTTAGTCTGAAACTCCCGAGCATAATCTTGCATTGCAATAGAATCGTCGGTTAAACGCTCAACACAACCTAGTATCTCATTGTAAGAGTTTACATCAACAAGCATATTTAATTCATTTTGTGAGTCGACTAAACTCGTCGTAAAGCTTTTAGAGTGATCAAGCGTTGTGCTTATATCTTGCTGAACTTGCTCCATAGTTGTATGAAATTTTTCAGTCATTTCTTGAAAAAAAACGAGATCGTCTTGCGTTAAATATTTATCAAAAATTTCTTTTGCTTTGTCTTGTGAACATGTTTGTTGCAGAGCAATAACATGGTCTAACTCAGCATTTAATGAAGGTTTGTTTCCTTGAATATAACAGTACCAAATTGCATAGTTGATGGGTGTAACCGGCATTCGGTATTTTACCATCAAAGGAATCGCCTTTTTTAGGCATTGAGCAGAATGAGCAAGTGATACGGCGTGGTTCATAAATAAACTCTCAAGCGTCATTGTTTTTATTATTAGCGCTCAATGTTAAGTAATAGTAAACTTATACGCAACCTATATTCATACTATTTAACTAACTTGCTTATTCTCTGCGCGCATTAAATCGCTTTTGCATCTAAAGTTTGCGCAATATTCCACAAAGCACTGATTGCAGGGTCATTTAACTCTTTCCTTAATACTGCCAAACCAATATCAAACCCATCAGGCGCTTGCATTTTTGGTGTTAGTATTTGTACTTTATCTTGCAGCGGGCTGTTATCTAGCACTATTTTAGGGACCATTGCGACACCTAATCCTAAGCTCACCATAGATACCATTGCTTCGTGCCCAGCAACTTGTGCGTAAATTTTCCCGTGAATATTATTTTTGCGCCACCAGTGTTCTAACCTTTGGCGAGAAAAACCTTGTTCTGGCACAATAAATTCTAAATCAGACCAATTAATGCCATCACTATTGTGTGTTAATTTTTCTGTGATCGGACATTGAATTTTTGGTCCAATTAATAAAAGTGGAGAATGCCCTATATCTACAAAAGCAATTTGCGCCGGTAACTTATTTGGCTTAGCTGCAATAGCCATTAATTCATGCCCATCTAACACACGGTTTATAGCAAGTGCAGGGTCGCCTGTATTTAATGTTATTTCTATATACTGATGCTGCGCACGAAGTTGCTCTAATATTTGATGTAAAAAACTATAAGATGCAGTAACCGAGCAATAAATACTTACTTTGCCGTAAATATGTTGTTGTGGGTCTTTCACATTCGTTTTAAAACGCTGCCAATTAGCAAGCGTTGCTGTGGCGTAATCAATAAACGACTCACCCTCACGCGTTAATTTAACACTGCGGTTATCGCGTACAAATAATGCAACACCTACCTCTTCTTCCAAGTGTTTTATATTGCGGCTCAAAGTGGGTGCGCTTATATGACAAAGCTCGCTTGCGCGTCCAAAATGAAGTGTTTTAGCCAGTGCTAAAAAGTAGTTTAAATGTTTATGATCCATGCCAAACCCAGTATTTCATATTATGAAACACTTTAATTCAAATATATCATTTTACGCAAGCAACGATTTTACATATGGTGTTTGTAAGCGCAATAAACCTTGCGCATCTAACAAACATGACTTTATAGGACACTAACAATGGCGAATTATTTCAATACCTTACCTTTACGCGAGCAATTAGCGCAATTAGCGCAATGTGAATTTATGGACGCAGGCGAATTTGCCGATGGCGTTGACGCACTTAAAGGTAAAAAACTAGTTATTGTAGGCTGTGGCGCACAAGGTTTAAACCAAGGCTTAAACTTACGTGACTCTGGTTTAGATGTTTCTTACACATTACGTGCTTCAGCTATTTCTGAGCGTCGCCAATCATTTTTAAATGCGTCTGAAAACGGCTTTACTGTTGGTACTTATGAAGAATTAATTCCTACCGCTGACGTAGTACTTAACTTAACACCAGACAAACAACATACCGCTGTAGTAAGTGCAATTATGCCACTTATGAAAAAAGACTCTACACTTGCTTACTCTCATGGTTTTAATATCGTTGAAGAAGGCATGCAAGTACGTGAAGACATTACTGTAATCATGGTTGCACCTAAGTGTCCTGGTTCTGAAGTACGTGAAGAATACAAACGCGGTTTTGGTGTGCCAACTCTGATCGCAGTTCACCCAGAAAATGACCCTCAAGGCCTTGGTTTAGCACAAGCTAAAGCGTATGCAGCGGGTACTGGCGGACATCGCGCAGGTGTACTTAAATCATCATTTATTGCTGAGGTTAAGTCTGACCTAATGGGCGAGCAAACCATTTTATGTGGCATGTTACAAACTGGCTCTATTTTATGTTTTGATAAAATGGTAGAAAAAGGCGTTGATGCGGGTTATGCATCAAAACTAATTCAATACGGCTGGGAAGTAATTACCGAAGCACTTAAGTACGGCGGCGTTACTAACATGCTTGACCGCCTTTCAAACCCAGCAAAAGTAAAAGCGTTTGAACTAAGTGAAGAGCTAAAACTAATTATGCGCCCGCTTTATAATAAGCATCAAGATGACATCATCGACGGCACTTTCTCACGCACTATGATGGAAGACTGGAATAACGATGACGTAAACTTACTTAAATGGCGCGCAGAAACAGCAGAAACTAACTTTGAAAAGACCCCTGCTGGCGATGTAGAAATCTCTGAACAAGAATTTTTTGATAACGGTATTTTAATGGTAGCAATGGTTAAAGCAGGTGTTGAACTTGCATTTGAAACCATGACAGCAGCCGGCATTATTGAAGAGTCGGCCTACTACGAGTCATTACACGAAACGCCATTAATCGCCAATACTATTGCGCGTAAAAAGCTTTTTGAAATGAACCGTACTATCTCTGATACTGCAGAATACGGCTGTTATTTATATAACCATGCATGTTTACCATTACTTGCTGATTTTATGAAAAACGTTGATACAGACATTATCGGTAAAGGCCTTGGCGAGCACAGTAACCAAGTTGATAACCAAACATTAATTCAAATTAACGCTGCATTGCGCGAACACCCAGTTGAAAAAGTAGGTGCTAAATTACGTGGCTACATGTCAGCAATGAAAAAGATTGTTTAACCCTAAACAATAAATGTTTCGCTTGTTAGAAACCAAGCCCGTATGCTTTTTGCATGTGGGCTTTTTTATGCCTGTTAATAAAACTTTAATCAATCTGGTATATCTTTGCCTATTCTGCTTAGCCAATATTTAGTTCCAAATAAATAATGTGCTAATATGTTTTTCTATTTAGTTGTAAAATTAATTAATATCATGACGATACAAAATCTTTCGATCACTCAAAAAATCACAGCTTTAGGCAGTGTTATTGCTATATGCGTAGCCGCACTGATTGGTTTGACTTCCCTACACAGCTCAGAGGATATTATTGAGCGACGTATGATTGAGTCAGAGCTCCCTAGTAAACTGCAAACAATCAGCAATCACATAGGCGGTGAAATCAACGAGTTACTCGGTGCTGCTCAGCAACTATCATCAAACGAATTTATTTTACAATGGGCTCAATCAAACAACCAAGACGATACATTACTATTAAAAGAATTAAATCGCGTTGCCCAGCAATACGATTTAGCCACAGCATCTTGGGCAAATAGAGACACTGCACAGTACTGGAACCAGAATGGGTTTTTGCGTGTGTTAAAAAACGATGCAGCCGATGGCTGGTTCTTTGCTTTTAAGCAATCAAAACAACCTTACTCTATCAGTATTTATCAAGAGTCAGCCAATGATGTGAAAATGTTTGTAAATCATCAGCAAGCTAATGGGACTGGTTTAGCAGGTCTTGCAAAAAGCATCACTGATATGCAAAAGCTATTACAGCAATTTAAAATTGAGCAAACAGGCTTTGTATTCATTGCAGATAAAAGTGGATTGATTCAGCTTCATAAAGATGCAAGTAAAGTAGCTAAAGCAAACATTGATGATTTATATACTGCAAATATTCACAGCCAACTATTTAATAGTAATGGCTTTGCACTAGAAGAAATTAATTTAAATGGCGAACCGACACTTGTAGCTGCTATGCCTATTAAAAACACCGATTTATATGTTGTAGCCCAAGTGCCAAAAAGTGAAGTTTTCGCAAGCGTAAACACCCTGCAATGGCAAATATTTACTTTTACGGTAATTACAGCATTGGTTGCGAGTTTAATCAGTTATTTGCTTGCTCGCTCACTTTCATCTCCACTTTCTAAAATGGCTGAGTTATTTTCACGCTTAGGCTCTGGCGATGCAAATTTAGCATACCGCTTACCAGAATCGAGCCAACCAGAGCTTAACAATCTAAGTAACGGCTTTAACCAGTTTATAAATAAAATAGAAACAGCGATTACTCAAGTTGCGAGCGAAAGTCACGATATTAGAAAAAGCTCTGATCATGTATTTGAACAAGCAAAACGGAACTCCCAAGCAATAGACAACCAAAAAGAACAAACAATATCTGTCGCAGCAGCAATCAACGAAATGGGCGCTACAGTACAAGAAATAGCGCAAAGCGCAGCAAATACAGCTAAGTTAACCGATAACAGCCGCGAAAATACTATTCAAAGCCATAAACAAGTACTCCAAAGCCAAGTAACTATATCAGCCCTTGCCAGCGATATTGATGGCATAACAGAGCAAGTTACTTTGCTTTCTAAAAAAACGGTTGATATTGCAAGTATTGTTGACTCAATTAGAGGCATATCGGATCAAACTAATCTACTTGCTTTAAATGCTGCAATTGAATCTGCTCGCGCAGGTGAACACGGACGCGGCTTTGCTGTTGTTGCTGATGAAGTACGTGCACTGGCAAACCGTACATCGCAATCAACCACCGAAATTCAATCTATGATTGAAGAGCTTACAAAAATATCTGATGATGTAGTTAATGATATTAGCCAATCGAAAGATAAAGCTCAGCAAAGCGTTGGTGCAATGCAAAGCTCTGTTGAATTACTTGATACGATAACCGAAACAGCAAATCAAATAAACGATATGGCTACGCTTATAGCGACTGCAACTGAGCAGCAAAGTAATGTGGTTGCCGATGTAAGTCGTAATATTGAGCAAATTAGCGAAATTAGCGATAAAGCAATGAGCGAACAAATCAATACAGAGCAAGCGATTCGCGACTTAGCCAACAGTGCACAAACACTTGATGCGCTTGTAGCTACCTTTGAACAGCATCGCTAAGCAGCTCTGATATTACACGCCAGCTATGAGCATAAGCTATATTCGAAGATAGTTTTTGCTCATAACGAATATGCTTAATTTACACAAACTAAGTACTTTTGCTATCGCCAGTATTAAATGCTAAAACGTACGCTTCCTTTTTAGCTCTAGGGAGCTTTTTTAATTGATACTCAAGCTTACTTGCTTCACTTTTATTACCTACTTGTTGTTGATGGATAAGTAAAAGAGGCCCTTTTCCTCTAAGGTTTTTAGCCCCTTTACCAGCTTGATGAGTTGCAAAGCGTTTTTCAACATTAGTCGTGATCCCTGTGTACCAATGACCAAATCGTGTTTCAACTATATATAAAAACCAAGTAGACTCAGTTTTTAAAATATTCGTTTCAATATGCTGTAAACTTTTTTCATTATCAGTGGTCAAAACATTACCTTAACGCCCTTAACATAAAACAATTGCTTAAAAGGGTTTTACCTTCAGTGACTAATCGGTATCATGCAGATTATAAAAAATAAGGATCACAACTAACAATGCAGTCGTTAAAAACTTTTTCTCTTTGGCTTATCGTCGCTTTAACACTTAGCTCAGCAGCAGGTTGCTCTAGCTGGGTATACCGAATTAACATTCCACAAGGTAACTTTTTAGAGCAATCGGATGTTGAAAAACTTCGTGTAAATATGACCCGAGAGCAAGTTGTTTATGTATTAGGTAGACCTATTGCCGAGGACGCCTTTGATAACAATACTTGGCGCTATATTTACAGCTTTAATAAAGGCCGTAAAAACGAACAAAATAAAGAGTTAGTAATTAACTTTGAAAATGAAAAGTTAGTTTCAATCTCAGGTGATTATGACCAACCTGAAAACTTTACTACACCGCTAGAGCAATAAACGTCTCAGGTAGTAAAAAAGGTGAGCATGGCTCACCTTTTTTATTGGTTTACTTAAAAAGCTTTTACCATTTTAAAAGACGTTAGCGTGTGATTTAATCTGTTAAATTGTTCGAAGTTTATGCCGATTGGTATTACTTCTCGAGTGGGCGACCACCCGTTATTTTATTTGCACGCCCCTCTTCTTTTGCTTTTTCTGCACGTTTTCTGCGGGCATCTTTAGGATCTGCAATTAGTGGACGGTATATTTCTATACGGTCACCGTCTTTTAATTCATAGTTAGCTTTTACAGTTCGATTCCACACACCTAACGTTAGCGATGTGGCATCTATTTCTGGGCACTTTTCTATAATACCTGACTGAATAACAGCTTGCTCGACTGTAGTCCCTTGTGGCACTTCAATTGATAAACACGTGGCCGTGGTCGGTAATGCAAAGACCACTTCAACATTAATCATACTCGCGCTCCATAAACCTGTTTTGCACGTTGAGTAAATGCACTCACCATATTTTTTGCTACATCGTTAAAAATCTTTCCAAAGGCAAGCTCTATTAACTTACTTGAAAATTCAAACTCTAGGTGCAAATGAACCTTACATGCTTTGGCGTCAAGCTCTTGAAAATGCCAGCGCCCTTTTAAGGTCTTAAACGGACCATCAACAAGGCGCAGTAACACGGTTTGCTCATCAACAAAGGTGTTTTCGGTGGTAAACCACTTTTTTATACCCGCCTTAGATATTTCTAAACTCGCGGTCATGTTATTATCGTGCTGTGAAACAATTTTTGAGTCTGAGCAATTTGGTAAAAACTGTGAATAAGCTTCTACATCATTAACTAGATCAAACATCTCTTTAGTGCTGTACATAACCAGCGCACTTTTTTCTATTTGTGGCATACTCACTCCCAACTGTGTGGGCGAATTTTAGCAAGCTTTGCGCGTTTCCCCAAATTTTCATGCTGCTTAAATTAAAGCTAAATTTTTAAAAGCATTATTAAAAAAATCGATGTAAAACATCTCACATTACGTATATTATAGGGCACTATGGCTAAGAAAAATTCATCAAAATCGACAAGTAATACCATCGCGCTAAACAAAAAAGCGCGACATGAGTATTTTTTACACGATAAGTTTGAAGCGGGTGTTGAACTACAAGGCTGGGAAGTTAAAAGTATCCGAGCTGGTAAAGTAAATATCACAGAAACTTATATTCATCTTAAAAATGGCGAAGCATTTTTACTTGGCAGTCAAATTCAGCCACTTATAAGTGCATCGACCCATGTAATTTGCGACCCGCTACGTTATCGTAAATTGCTATTAAGCAGACGCGAACTTGACCGTTTATTCGGTGCAACAGAGCGCGATGGCTATTCTTTAATAGCTACAGCGATGTACTGGAAAAAATGCTGGGTAAAACTTGAGTTTCATTTGGCAAAAGGTAAGAAATTACACGACAAACGCGAAGACGGTAAAGATAAAGACTGGTCGCGTGAAAAAGAACGCTTAATGAAGCATAAAGCATAATTAAAAACGCCTAATTTATTAGGCGTTTTTAATTTCACCTATATAAAAGCTCAAAT
>NZ_WTKW01000113.1:0-11984 GCF_011378745.1 Pseudoalteromonas sp. Z1A6 | reverse complement strand
TCGTTTTTTGTATCACAAATTACTCTAATAAATGGCTTATTTAATTTATTGTTTACATTAAAGTTCTCTGGTGTAAATATAGAAACACTCATAGGCACTATTAAGTGCCTTAGCACATGGAAAGTATAGTGAACGATGTAACATCAATCACTAGAAAATAGCCAGCTAAAAAATCACAGCAAATAAAGCCTTAACAGCTTTAAGTTGTATCAATTTATATGGAAATAATAATGAAAAAATTAATCGCAATAGTAGCGTTGTTAGGCTTTGTTTCATTTGCACAAGCTAATGACAGTTTTGTAGTAAATGCCAAATTTTATGATAATAAAAATTTAATTGGTTCACCTGTTTTAGTAGTAAATTCAAACGAAGAGGCATCAGTTTCAGTTGATAACTCGTATAGTTTTGCTCTTACACTAACGCCAATTGATGACTCGACCGTAAGCTTAGCAACCGACCTGAAATTAGGTGAAAAACATATGGCACCTTCTTTAGTCGTTGAGCTGGGCAAAGAAGCAAGTATAAATATTGATGGTAAAGAGTTTTCAGTTTTAGTAAATAAATCAAGCAGCTAATAAGTTAGAATCGAGGAATATAATTAATGAGAAACTCAAGAAATGAAATAGTAAAATATGGAGTCTCTTTTGGTACAGCCCTAGCAATTGCTATTTCATGGAGTGCTAACGAGTCTGTGTTATGGGCAATTTTGCATGGTTTTTTATCTTGGTTTTATGTTATTTGGCATGTAATTACGCGATAAGTGTTTTCGCGTGTGCACGGATTGATTATGTAGACCGCGGTCAATGTTAATAGTCGAGTAATTACCATTTAAAACGATTAAGTTAAAAATATAAAAGGAATAATTAATAATGAAAGGTGCGGGTGGAAGCTCTGGTGGTATTGGGCATTTTTTTATTGGTTTGATTATGATGTGCGGTGGCTTTTATATGCTGCTAAACGCAATTTCGGTGACCTCTAATTTTGGACTAAGTTCTCGTATTTATAGTGTTAATGCTTTAGGTGGCTTTGGCGTTACAGGCGGCATGGTTATGATCCCGTTTATTTTTGGTGTGGGTCTGATTTTTTATAATTCTAAAAAAATTTTAGGCTGGGTGCTATCTCTTGGCTCGCTAACAGCACTTATATTTGGCGTTATATCGAGTGTTCGATTTAGTATGCGAACTATGACGTCGTTTGATTTGATTGTTATTATAATTTTAGCGTTTGGTGGCTTAGGGCTGTTTTTACGCTCGCTTAAATCTATTGATACTTAAATAATTACCACGCTTTATTTTAAATACAATTTTAATTATAGGCATTTAATATTATGTTCTAATGCCTAAACTAATACATTAATAATGTAATCCTTCCTATTTACTGCTTAACCAGTAACATATTTTAAAGAGATTTATGTGAACAACTCAATACAGCTAAAACTAATTGCTACTCATTTATTAGCACAAAGAGATGAAAACCCAGCGCGTTCAAACTTTCCTAAAGAGTTGGTATTAGACTCGACTGACGATGCAATAGAAGTACAAAAGTTGATGATTTATTTAAATGATCAAACTGTATATGGCTGGAAGTGTATGCTGCCTTTAGATGATGGCTCAATTATATTAGCACCTCTTTTACATGCACCTATAAAACAAGCTGAAAATTGCCCACTGTATACAACAAAAGATAAAGCGCTGATAGAACCAGAAATTGCATTTATTTTGCAAAGCGATTTACCAAGTAATAAAACCTATACAAATGAAGACGTGGATACTGCATTTGCCAGCGCCCACTTAGCACTTGAGCTTATTCAAAAAAGGTTTGATGAAGACACTCCAAGCACTCACATTGAAAAGCTGGCCGATGGTTTATCTAATCAAGGCGTGTATTTAGGCCCAAAAATAGATAAAGCCAAAGCGTATAACGCAAGTAGTGTAAACATTAACGTTAAGCAAATTGAAGCTGAGTTAAGCTTGGCGGGTATTCACCCTGCAGAACTTGCGCAACTTCCACTTTATTGGGCGGTTAATTACTTATCAGCAAAGGGAATCAACTTAGAAGCAGGGCAAGTGTTTATAACGGGCTCTTACTGTGGTGTTGTTGAGCTTAATACCGATCAGTTAACCACGATTAGTTACGAAGACTTAGGGTCATTTAGCACTACGTTTTTATCAAAGTAAATTTAAACGTTATTTAATAGATAAATCGTACTTTAAAATAAGCGCATCTATGTAACGGGTGCGCAATGTTTGTTGTTTTTCATGGTCGGCGCCGTGTCCTAGTGCTTTGTTTAAAAGCTTCATGGCTGGGTGTAGTAGCGCTCTTTCGTCTTGGTTTAAACTCGCTTTACTGCGCAGTTCGGTAATGTCGTCAACTAATAACCTGCCAATATCTACCGAGACTATTTCGTCTATTAATCCATTTTGAGTAAGCACGCCGTACTTACTGCATAAAAACTGTTGCCAAATTTGCTGCAAGTGCTCGTCTATTTCGCAGCCAAATAGCTCTTCGCTAAACGTAAATCCTTGCTGAGCGAGTTTAGTTAGGCTTGCAGTATATTGCTGTGCAAAATAATTAAAAGCATGGCTTGATGATTCTATTTTTTGTTTTAAAAGACCTTGACCCCAATTAACACAGCCGCGCGGGTAATAGTCGTCATACTCTTCGCATTCATACAAACCTGAATATGAGCTGCAGCTAAGTTGACTTTTAATACAGTAACTTGGTTTTGGGAAAACACTTCGCTCTTGCCAAGCTAAAAGTGTATCTGCATCTATATTTAATGCTTGGCACAGTTCATCGGTGTTATAAAAATGAGTTGCTAAGTAGTCAGATAAACGCATAAAGCCTCTGGTATCGTTAAAGATAAAATACTGTTCATATATACAGTTATTCATTTTGTATTACCAAACTTAATAACACAAGAAATTTTATAATTAAATGTAGGCTTACACCTCCAAAAGTACCGGCAATTATGTTACAAATAGCGCAAGTTTTATAAATAATGATTTTTTATGCGCACCCTAGACCAAATTAAACAAGCAAGCCTTATTACAGCTATTAAAACGCCATACTTAGCAAACGGTGAAATAGACCTAGCAAAGTACGATGAACTCGTAGAAATACAAATTGCAGCAGGCGTTGACGGCATTGTAGTTGGTGGCACAACAGGCGAAGGCCAGTTAATGAACTGGGAAGAGCATTTAATGCTTATAGCGCACAGTGCAAACAAGTATGGTGACAAACTGGTTATTGTCGGTAATACCGGTAGTAACAACACCCGTGAAGCGATTAAAGCAACTAAATATGGCTTTGCCAGCGGTATGGATGCAGCACTGCAAATTAATCCATACTACGGACGTACGTCTATTGCGGGTGTTAAAGAGCACTTTAAGCGTGTACTTGATATTGGACCTGCCTTTATTTACAACGTAGCAGGGCGAACAGGTCAAGACCTAACGCCTGATATTATTGAACCACTCGCTAAACATGAATATTTTATTGGTGTAAAAGAGTGTGGCGGTAATGAACGTATTGCCCATTATGAACAACAAGGTATTGCATGTTGGTCGGGTAACGATGACGAAAGTCACGATGCGCGCCACACACATAAAGCGCACGGTGTTATTTCGGTTACTTCTAACCTTATACCTGGTTTGTTCCGTCAGTTAATGGATACGCCAAGTAGCGAGCTAAATGCGTCGTTACAACCATTGATGAACTGGTTGTTCTGTGAACCAAACCCGATTGCAATTAATACCGCATTGATGATGACTGGCGCAGTAAACCCAGTATTTAGATTACCGTATTTACCGCTTAGTGATGAACAACAAGCTCAAGGCGAAGTGTTAATTAATGAGTTAAATAACAGCGATGTTGTAGGCGGCGCAGCTAAGTGTATTAAGCAAGGCGATATAGCCCTGCTTTCTTAGCAATATGAGCGAGCACTGAACAACTTGCTAGTTCGGTGCTTTTTGTTAATGATTATTTACTTCTATTGCTAAAATCGGTAAAATTCCCTCCCTTATTTTTAATAAAATACGTTGAACTGTGAAATTTGTTGTTGAAGAACTCGCTACATGGATAAAGCCTGAACAGCGACAAATAAAAGAGAGCAATTGGTTTGATTCCTCTGTGTTAAATCTCAGTTGGGTGCCTGCTATGCAGCGACGCCGAATGACTTCTTTTATCAAAATGGCGCTCTTGAGTGCTCATCAAGTAAGCACTCAAGGTAACTATGCTAATTTACCGAGTGTTTTTTCTTCTCGACACGGCGATTTTCATAAAACGTCTAACTTACTTGTTGATGTAGTAAATGATCAGCCACTGTCGCCCACTGGTTTTGGGTTAAGTGTGCATAATGCTGCTTCGGGACTTTTTGGGATAATACAGGGCAATACAAGTGCTACAAATGCTATTGCTGCAGGAGCCGAAAGCTTTATTTATGCACTCGTAGATGGCTTTGTAAGACTTGCTGATAACGATCAGCAACACATATTAATAGTTCATACCGATGAACCCCTCCCCGATATTTACGCTCAGTACGCCGATGAACAGCAAATAGCACACTCTATTGGTTTAATAATAAGAGCGCCGCAAAAAGGCGAACCCCACTTTAGTTTAAACAAAGTATTTAATACGGGCATGGAAAAAAGCGACTTACCAATGAGTATTCAATGCGCTAAAGCTTTGTATGAGCGAAGCAATACATTACTTGTTCATAACACGCTTGAGCACGATTGGCAGCTTACGTACCATGCTTAAAAATGCACAAAGGCTATGTGGATTGATTTGGCGGATTATTGCTACTGCATTTTGCTTTTCAGTTTTTGGAATGGGTGGTTTAGTATTAGCCTTTATTGTTTTTCCTGCTCAGCGCCTATTTCAAAGTGACTCAGTTAAACAAAAGCTTAAGGCTCGAAAAACAGTGCATTATTGTTTCAAATTATTTGTTAGTTTAATGCATATAACAGGCGTTATTCAATTCCATGTTAACGATAAAGCAAAAATTGAAGGCTTAAAAGGGCAACTGATATTAGCAAACCATCCTTCTTTAATTGATGTTGTTGTTTTAATTTCGGTAGTAAAAAATGCAGATTGCGTAGTAAAGGCGCATTTATTTAAAAATCCTTTTATGCGCGGCGTTATTAAAAGTACTGGCTATATAAGTAATGACGATCCGCAGGAGCTATTACGAGAGTGCGAGCGCAGTTTGCAAAAGGGTAATAACTTAATTGTATTTCCTGAAGGGACACGGACAGAGCCTCATAAAACATTAAAGTTTAAACGAGGCGCTGCAAATATTGCAATTAGATGTCATGCGCCCATTACTACTTTTTTAATTAAAATGAAGCCAAACACTTTAACCAAAGGCACACCTTGGTATAAGGTCGCGCCATATCAGGCGCATTTTACAATGAGGCTTGCGGGCCAGCAGTTTAATTGTGCAACGTACCACAGCGATATGCTCGCGATACAATCACGCCAATTGACTAAAGATTTACAACATTATTTTACACAAGAGCTAAAAAATATATGAGCGAATTAAAAGAACAAATAAAACAACTGATTATCTCAAGCCTTGACCTTGAAGACATGACCACTGCTGACATTCAAGATGATGACGCTTTATTTGTAGATGGCCTAGGGCTAGACAGCATAGATGCATTAGAGCTTGGACTTGCGATAAAGAAGCAATTTGATGTGAAAATAGATGCAAACTCCGATCAAACTAAAGCGCACTTTGCCTCAGTTAATTCTTTAGCAAAATTTATTGAACAAGCACGTTCTTAATATATAAAAGTAGGAAGAAAGATGAAAACCGCTGCTGAAATTTATGATGTATTACACGGCATTTTAGAAAACGAATTTGAAATAGACCCAGAAGATATTAGCTTAGAGGCTAACCTGTACCAAGATCTTGATTTAGACAGTATTGATGCAGTTGACTTAGTTGTGAAGTTAAGAGAAATCACAGGTAAAAAAATTGAGCCTGATGCCTTTAAGCTCGTGCGCACAGTGCAAGATATAGTCACCGAAATAGAAAAGTTAGTTAACTAATACTATGTTAAAAGCAGTTTTAACAACGTTAATTATGATTTGCTTGGCTTGCTACCCTATTATTGTGTACGTAGGCCTTACGCGTTTTAATAGTCAGATTATTACAGTATTACTGCTATTTTTACTCGGGCTTAGACTTTGGTTAAGCAAAGCCTTGTTTGATAAAATGCCGTGGTTAAAGCCCGCTACATTTTTAGCAGCCATTACTATTTTGATTTCCAAGGTAATGGATAGCGACT
Source organism: Pseudoalteromonas sp. Z1A6 (assembly GCF_011378745.1). Taxonomy (NCBI): domain Bacteria; kingdom Pseudomonadati; phylum Pseudomonadota; class Gammaproteobacteria; order Alteromonadales; family Pseudoalteromonadaceae; genus Pseudoalteromonas; species Pseudoalteromonas sp. Z1A6. The sequence goes on along the minus strand of NZ_WTKW01000113.1, from coordinate 5,688 downwards.
TAGGGCTGCGTTTGTATCCCGTAATCATTAATTTAGTTATGTTAGTTGTGTTTGCGTATTCCTTGTATAAAGGGCCTTCTATTATTGAAACCTTTGCGCGCATTACTGAGCCCTCACTTGATGAAAACGGTGTAATTTATACAAAAAAAGTAACGCTAGTGTGGTGTGTGTTTTTTGTATTAAACGGTGGTATTGCCCTGTACACCAGTATTTTTAGTAGCCTAGAAACCTGGGCTTTTTATAATGGTTTTATTGCTTACTTAGCTATGGGCACATTGTTTGCTATAGAGTGGCTAGTCAGACAAAAAGTAAAAAGGAACGCCGGTGTTTAATGCTTTTCAAAGTAATGCGATAAGAACATGTTTTAATCATACTGATAATGATATTTCGGAGCGTCAGTTTGTTAGTGATATAAACGAAGTTTTAGCAAAGCTATCAACGTTAAATGCTAAATCATCGGTTGTTTTATACACCACAGACACCTACAAATTTGCCGTGTACTTATTTGCTTTGGCACTACACGGAAACACAGTGATTTTGCCGCCTAATGGGCAACCTGCAACGTTAAACTCCTTGCTTAAACAAACACCTTTTTTTATTGGTGAGTCTGAATTAGTAGCCGATTTAGAGGCTGATTTTTTAGATATAGGCACTTTAGATAATCAACCTCACTTTGTATCTATTGAAACAATTAAATGGCCTCAAGAAGGCACAATTGTTTTTTACACGTCGGGCTCGTCGGGTAAAGCAAAGCCAATTGTAAAAACGTGGCAGGTAATAAATAAAGAATTAAGTACATTAATTAATAGCTACGCACTGATTGATAATCCTATTTTTATAGCGAGTGTTTCGCATCAGCATATATACGGCTTATTGTTTAGATTATTGTGGCCATTACGTGCAGGAAAGGTTGTAAATACAGAACTATTGCATTACCCAGAACATATAGCTACAAAGCTCAAGTTATTTAAAAAAGTAGTGTTTGTTTCAAGCCCAGCACAGTTAAAACGGTTATGTATTGATAATGTTTTAGTGAATGATAAGTCTCATTTACAATGGATTTTCTCATCAGGTGGGCCGCTATTAAACGAAGATGCTGTATCGTTGTTTACGCAATTAAATAAACCAGTTACACAAGTTTTTGGTAGTACCGAAACAGGTGGTATTGCATATCGACAAGTTACTTCACTTGAAAAGGTTAGCCTTTGGCAGCCATTTTCGGGTATTAAAGTACGGGCTTTGGACGATCAGCGTTTAATTTTAAACTCACCGCTCGTTCGCGACAAAAATTACCCTTTAGATGATAGAGGTGAAGTACTTAAAAATGGTCAATTTAGATTATTAGGCCGATTCGATCGAATTATAAAATTAGAAGAAAAACGATTAAGTTTAGATGAGCTAGAGCAACATTTGTGTACTAGTGAGTGGGTAAGTGAAGCTAAAGTAATCGCCTTGCCTGGTGAGCGATTAATTGTAGGCGCTATTGTTGTGCTTACGCATAAAGGGCAGATATTTTTTAATGGTGACGGTAAGTTAGCTACAAATAATTTATTAAAAGCGCATGCATTAGCGCGCTTTGAGCGAATTTGTATCCCTAAAAAGTGGCGTTTTGTCGAACAATTACCATACAACTCACAGGCAAAGTTAAATTTAAAAGCATTGGAGAGTCTTTTTGCAAAAGTTGATTAAAACACAGCCTGATTTACTGTCTTTTGAAAAAGCAGAGCAAAAGTATAAATTAAGCTTACTAGTTCCTCACGATTTAGATTATTTCAAAGGACATTTCACTGATGGCCCAATACTCGCCGGTGTTGTGCAATTAGACTGGGCTGTGGCTGCAATTTGTAAATATTATAATGTTCAGCAACCTGTTAAAAATGTTGAAGTATTAAAGTTTCAGGTAGTGATTACCCCAGGTATAACAATCGAATTATTGCTTGAGCAAAAAGCAGAGAATAAATATACCTTTTCGTACAATTCAAACAAAGGACAGCATGCGTCTGGCCGTGTTGTTTTTGATAGCCTGATAAATGAATAACTTTTGTATTGTTATCCCAAATTATAATCACATTACGGTTATTGATGATGTGCTGAGCCAATTATCGTCATTTAATCTTGCAATTATTATGGTCGATGACGCAAGCAACGCCGAAGCTAAAAATATGTTTAGTAAGCTTGATGCAAAGTACGCGCAGTTGAGTGTAGTTACCCACGACGATAATCAAGGCAAAGGCGGCGCGGTACAAACCGGCTTAAAGCAGGCACATAAGCTAGGTTTTTCGCATGCAATACAGGTTGATGCTGATGGGCAGCATGACTTATCTGATATTAAAAAACTAATAGCGCTTTCAAACGCTCAGCCTAAAACGCTTATAAGCTGTTGCCCAATATATGACGATTCAGTGCCTAAACACCGTTATTTAGCACGTTATTTAACGCATGTTTGGGTATGGATTGAAACGTTAAGTTTTACAATTGTAGATTCGATGTGTGGCTTTAGAGTGTATCCGCTTGAGCAAAGTACAAAGCTAATTGATGAGGTATCGCTTGGAAAACGCATGGATTTTGACCCCGAAATTTTAGTGCGTTTATATTGGCGCAATGTGCCTTTTGTATTTTTACCTAGCCAAGTAATTTACCCCGAAAATGGGCTTTCTCATTTTCAGCCATTACACGATAACGTGCGTATTTCGTGGTTACACACCCGCTTGTTTTTTGGAATGTTGATTCGCTCTCCTGTGTTAATTTGGCATAAATTAAAGAGGCGTTATGGCCGCTAAACACTGGTCTAAAATGCAAGAACGCGGTAATTTTTTAGGTATTCAAATACTGTTATTTGCTCATAAATTACTGGGTAGAAAAGGGCTGTGGATTGTTTTGTTTCCTGTGGTCTTTTATCTTTTTTTAACAGGAAAAGTAGCGCGTGTAGCATCTAAAGCGTTTTTAGAGCAAGTTAATGTTTACCAAGGCTGCAAACAACCTGTTACGTTTAAAATGCAATTAGCGCACTTTTGTAGTTTTGCAGATAGCGCATTAGATAAAATTGATGCTTGGCTTGGGCGAATAACCCAACGTGATATTAAATACACGAATGAGCATTTATTTGCTGAGCTAGATGAGCAAAATCAAGGGGCTATTTTTATAGGTTCTCACTTGGGTAATTTAGAGGTGTGCAGGGCACTTAGCCAGCACCGCAGCAGTAAAAAAATAAATGTACTGGTGTTTACCCATCACGCTGTTGAATTTAATAAAATGCTTAAAAAGATTAACCCAGATGTGTCGGTTAATTTAATACAAGTGACTGATATGGGGCCTGACTTAGCTATTTTACTAAAAGAAAAAGTAGAGCAGGGAGAAATAATCGTTATTGTTGGCGACAGAACAAGCACAACAACGGCTTCTCGGTCGGTACAGGTACCATTTTTAGGCAAAAATGCCCCATTTTCACAGGGGCCTTTTATATTAGCCGCGCTGCTTGATTGCCCTGTTTACTTTTTGTTTTGTTTAAAAGATAAAAAAAGCAAAAAGTATCAAGTGATATTTGAACATTACAGCCAATCATTAAAAATGCCTCGACGAGAGCGACAGCAGGCGCTAACACTTATTATTACTGACTATGCACAGCGTTTGAGTTATTACGCAGCTTTATATCCTTATCAGTGGTTTAATTTTTACGATTTTTGGAAAAGTGATCAGCAGGTAGTGCGCGATCAATCAATGGAGAACAAGTGTGACTGAACAAAATATACAGCTTTTTGGCAATCAGCGATTATCAATTGAAGATATTGTTCGAGTTGCCTTTAATGAAACACAAGTGCAATTAAATAGCTGTGAAACTTTTAGCGTTAAAATTAATAGCGCTTTGCGTTTTTTAGACACACTTTTAAAAGAAGATGGCGTGATTTACGGCGTTACTACTGGTTACGGTGATTCTGTAACGGTGGCTGTACCTCTTGATTTAGTTGATGAATTACCTCTGCATTTAACTCGCTTTCACGGCTGTGGACTCGGGGATGTATTTAATAAAGTGCAAGGGCGTGCAATTTTAGCGACCCGCTTAACATCACTTTCACAGGGCTACTCTGGTATTAGCTGGGAAATGCTGCACCTACTTAAAGATTACTTAAATAACGATATAGTGCCTGTGATCCCGCAAGAAGGGTCAGTAGGTGCCAGTGGCGATTTAACACCGTTATCTTACGTTGCAGGTGCGATGGTAGGCGAGCGTGATGTGTTTTACAAAGACCAAGTACGTAACAGTGCAGAAGTTATGAAAGAAGTTGGCTTAGAACCACTAACACTAAGGCCAAAAGAAGGTCTTGCCGTTATGAATGGCACAGCGGTAATGACTGCATTAGCGTGTTTAGCGTTTGATAGGGCTAATTACTTAGCTAAACTGGCGAGCCGTATTACTGCATTATCAAGTTTAGCGCTTAAAGGAAATAGCCATCATTTTGATGAGATATTATTTTCAGTTAAGCCACATCCTGGGCAGCAACAAATTGCACGTTGGATAAGAGACGATTTAAACCATCACGATCACCCTCGTAATGCAGACAGACTTCAAGATAGGTATTCAATCCGTTGTGCACCCCATGTTATTGGTGTGCTGCAAGACAGTCTGCCGTTTTTTAGGCACATGATAGAAAACGAGCTTAATTCAGCAAACGATAACCCAATAATTGACGGCCAAGGTGAGCATGTATTACACGGCGGGCATTTTTACGGAGGCCACATTGCAATGGCAATGGATAGCATGAAAACAGCCGTTGCAAACCTTGCTGATTTAGCAGACAGACAAATCGCTTCTTTGGTTGATACTAAGTACAACAATGGGCTACCTTCAAACTTGTCTGATAGTGCACCAGAGCGCCGTTATATTAATCATGGTTTTAAAGCGGTTCAAATTGGCTGTAGCGCTTACACTGCTGAAGCATTAAAGCTAACCATGCCGGCCAGCGTTTTTTCTCGCTCTACGGAGTGTCATAATCAAGATAAAGTGAGTATGGGAACTATTGCGTCTCGCGATTGTTTACGTATTTTACAGCTAACAGAACAAGTGTTAGCAAGTACGTTATTAGCAAGTATTCAAGGTGTTAGATTGCGTATAAAACAAGGCGATCTTGAGTTTTCGACTTTAACGCAAGATATGCAAAACATGTATACCGATATAACTGATTACTTTGAAAACCTCACTGAGGATAGACCAATGGAAGCCGTGCTAAGGCAAACAATAGGGTATATTCAAACTAAACGTTGGGCGTTGTATGAATAGTAAAGGTGCATTATTAACGCATGTGGTAGAAATTGAAATTCCATTTCATGACTGCGACCCAATGAATGTTGTATGGCATGGAAATTACCCACGTTATTTAGAAGTAGCGCGCTGCGAGTTACTGCGTTTATTTGATTATGATTACCCGCAAATGCATGAATCGGGCTACGCGTGGCCAATTGTTGATATGCAAATAAAGTATGTTGCCTCAGCAGTATTTACTCAAAAAATTAAAGTAGCGGCTTACTTAAAAGAATACGAGAACCGACTACGGATTGATTACGTAATCACTGACTCGCTAACTAATAAGCGCCTTACTAAAGCCTCAACCACGCAAGTTGCGGTTGAGGTTAGCTCCAAAGAAATGCAATTTGAATCACCCGCTATTTTATTTAATAAGTTAAAAGCGGTTT
>NZ_WTKW01000112.1:0-12096 GCF_011378745.1 Pseudoalteromonas sp. Z1A6 | reverse complement strand
TATTCTCACTTAAAGTAAAACCTAAGAGAAGATAATGGAAAACATAAAACCTATAGAATATTGTCAAAATCAAATTCGCCATTTTCAAAAAAAAGCAAAGCATAATAAAGCTGAAACTTTATGGTGTTTTAGAATTATAATGGGAAGTACACTGGCCGTTCCCGTAATGCTAACATTTGACGCTGATTTATGGGTATCTAAAATACTTCCTTCTTTTCTATCTGCTACAGCGGCATTCTGCACAGCATGGATTCAACTCAGAAAGCCACAGGAGTTATGGTTATTATACAGGACAATTCAACGCGAAATTGAAGATCAATTAACGCAATATAAATATAAACTTAGTGAGTATGAAAATTGTATAGAACCTGATAGGCTTCTTGCTAGCAATGTAGCCAAATTGACTCTTAAAGCCCACCAAAAATGGACTGCAATTACTCCAACACCAGATAATTTACCTTCCTCAAACGACTCGTCTACTTAGCAATTAACGTGACACCCATCTTAATTGAGATAGCTTTGCTTGTTCAATTAAGGTGCCTGTCTTGCTTTATTCTTCTATATAAATTAGCTGTTTATGTTTGTCGAAACTCAAATAAGTTACTGTGTCGGATGGCGCTTTGCTTATCCGACCACCGTTTTCAAATATATTTGAAGGGTGGTGGTTACCCTCTCTGCCAAGCTAGTTGTCTAATATTGAATATTCGTTGGGTTTCGCTACGCTCTACACAACCTACGTGTTTAACTTAAATTTTTACGCAGACGAAAATAGCGTTGCCTGAGCGTTCTGCCCATCAGCCGAAATTAGTTGAGCACTACAAATACCCATCCTGATTTTTATACAGTGAAGTTCATTTACGAGAATCTTAGAGGCTGTGCTAGAGATAAATCGCTTGTGATGTTACGAATAATCACATGTATGTCAGTGCTGTATGTTGTCGATAAAATATCAAATAAGTTTATAGTAAGTTGATTATTACTCGCTTGCCTATACGCAATAAAAAAGGCTGCAATGTGCAGCCTTTTGAAGTGTTAAACAACAATTTTACTTGTTAAGCGTCTTGCTTGGCTTCTTCTTCACTAATTTGTTTTAGTGCTTGAATGAATGAGTCGCTTGGTTGTCCGCCAGTGAGTGCATATTTATCGTTGATGATAAATGTAGGGACGGAAGTAATACCCATCTGTTTAAAGTTGTCTTGCTCTTGGCGTACGTCTTGTACGTATTTGTCTGAATGTAGAATACCGCGCGCAGTTTCTTTATCAAGACCTACTTTTTCAACAACGTCGAGCAGTGCTTCTTCTTGATTTAAGTATTTTAAATCAGTGAAGTGCGCTTCAAAAAAGGCGAGTTTTAACTCGGTTTGCTTACCTTCTTCACGTGCCCACATTAATAAACGATGCAAATCAAAGCTGTTGATCATGATGCGTTTGCCATCAAAATTAAAGGTGAACCCAGCACGTTGGCCTGCTTCGAACATGTTTTTACGATTTTCGTCGCCTTGCTCTTCACTTAGGTTGTACTTTTGCATTAAATGTTCGTTTAAGTCTTGACCTTCAATTGGCATATCTGGGTTTAGTTCAAAAGGATGCCACGTAATATCTGTGCTCATTTCGTCTTTAAGTTGCTCTAGTGCAGTTTCTAGGTTTTTGTAACCCACTACACACCAAGGGCACATTACGTCTGAAACGATATCAATTTTAAAGTTTTTCATATTTATCCTTTTGAGGATTGCTTATAACTAAGTATAAAAAAGGATATTGGGACGAAGTATGTATTATCAATCCTCAAACTAAAAAGAGCAGCTAAACAGCTGCTCTTGAAGGTAATCAGTTTTAAGTGTTAAGCCCAAATGGGTCGTCGATGCTATGGCTAGGCACTGTAAACCAATGGGGGCCGTTGTCGGTCATGTAAAAATGATCTTCTAAACGTACGCCAAATTCATCGGGTATAACTAACATTGGCTCGTTACTAAAGCACATGCCAGGGGCAAGTGAGGTTTTATCACCGCCAACTAAGTATGGCCATTCGTGAATGTCTAGCCCAATGCCGTGACCCGTTCGATGCGGGCAACCTGGTGTTTGATACTGCGGCCCGAGCCCTTGCGCCGCTAAATAAGTCCGTGCGCCCGCATCTACGTCTTCGCAGGTAGCACCGATTTTAGCGGCATTAAACGCAGCCATTTGCGCTGCTTTTTCATGATCCCAAAACATGCGTTGGCGCATTGTTGGTTCGCCAAATACATAAGTACGGGTTATATCCGATAGGTAATCGTGTACTTTACAGCCGGTATCAATTAATACCATATCGCCTTTTTTAAGTACTTGGGCGTCTTTAACACCATGCGGGAAAGACGTTGCTACACCAAATAAAACAATACAAAAATAGTTACCTGGCGCACCTACTTTTTGGTGTGCTTGCTTTATAAAAGCTTCTACTTCGGTGGTGGTTATTCCCTCATAAAGCATGCTTGCTGTGGCTTGATGCACGGCTAAGGTCATATCCATAGCGCGCTGCATTAAGCTAAGCTCGTGAACTGATTTATGCATACGGCAATGCGCAGTTACAGGTTGTGCGTTTATGAGTGTTAAACCCGTTTGCGCTTTATTAATACCGTCGAATATAAAAAACTGTGCGCTTTCATCAATGCCAATGGTTGCGTTTTCATTAATGTTTAATTTTTTTAATACTTCGACAAAAAGTGCATAAGGGTTTTCGTGCTCTTGCCACCCATGAATAGGCCCATCTATTACTTTAAACCCGTTTAACGAGCCAATTTCAAAATAAGGCGCAATGTATTGTACTTCACCAAGGGCGGGTAATATTGCGCCAACCATGCGCTCGCTCGCGTACCATTTCATACCTGTAAAGTAGGTTAGATTGGTGCCAGCGTTTAAATAAATTGCATCTATGTTGTTTGCTAGCATATACGCTTGCGCCTTGGCTATGCGCTCTAAATGTTCGTCAGCAGCAATAGGGGTTAGCGTTTGCGTCATATTACTTAAGCTTGCCAGTGCTTGCTCGCTTGATTGTGTACCTATACCTATGGTGGTCATGTTTTTCTCCTTGGTTTTTAGGCATTGTGCGCAATGTGAAAAGGGAATTCAATTTTATGAGATAACATGCACGCTAAGGTTTTTTTGCATAAGGCAGGCGCATTAATTTATTACTGGTATGGTAGCTATCAAGCCCGGTTACTGCCACTGTTTCTATTGCTTGTAAATCTAGGAAACCATCGCTTTGTAGTGCTGCTTTATCTACATATACATCCATAATTTCGCCGATAACAAGCTCGGTACCATTGATGGCTAAATGTTGGTTTTCTACAAATTTAACCGAGTACTTTAAACGGCTTTCTTGTACAAAAGGCGCTGTAAAGTCGTTTAAGTACTCAGGTGTTAAGCCTGTAGCGTCAAACTCAGACTCGTCTTTATCGTAACGGGCTGAAGTTTGATGAGCTTGCTTATAAATTGACTTATTCACTTGGTTTATGGTGTAAGTGCCCGTTTGTAATATGTTTTCAAACGTATGACGCGGCACACTGTGAGGGCGCATAATCATTGCGACTAACGGTGGGTTAGCCCCAAGGTGAATAACCGAACTTACAATCGACAAGTTGGTATTGCCGAGTAAGTCTTGCGTGCCAATTAAATTAGCGCTTTTAAAACCCGAAAGAGAATTAATTAAATGTGTACGGGTATGTTTTTCAAGTGCGTCTATTTGCGCTTTAGTAAAATGCATTAAAAGTCCTTACCACGGTATTGTAGAGCCTTGCCAGTCTAAATAAGCAGGCTCACCGTTTAGTTTTAAATCAGGGTTATTGTTTGTTAATTCAAATAGTTGCTTGGCTACAAATTCAGGGGTAAATAATTTGCCTTCAGGTACATTCTTTTGAAAGGGCTTTGAAAGTGCTGTATCGGTAGTGCCAGGGTGAAACAGAATGAGTTTGGTATTTTTAGCACGACGAGCAAGCTCTATAGCAGCGGTTTTAAATAGCATGTTAAGCGCCGCCTTAGATGCGCGGTAAGTATACCAACCACCTAATTTATTGTCGTTTATGCTGCCTACGCGCGCACTTAATGCAGTAATAGTACACTGCGTTTTGTGGGTTAACAGCGGCAAAATACTCTGCAAGCAAAGTAGGGGAGTTAGGGTGTTTGAATTTAGAAGTTGGCTAAAATACTCAGCGTCTAAATCCTCCATCTTTTTTTCAGGCATATGGGTTTCGTTGTGCAGTGTACCATTGAATATAATAACTTGTTGTATATCGGCATTTTGCTCTTTTAGGTAATTAGTAACGCGCGCTAAACTTTGTTTTGTGTAGTCAGTATGCAGGTGGACAACACTTGAGCCAGATTCAATACTTTTTGAACTAATACAAACGATCTGATGAGTAGGCGTGTTTATTTGTAGATGTTCTATATATGCATTTGCTATGGCACTGCTTGCGCCGAATAAAACAATAGTTTTCATTTATCACCTTTTGCTTTTAGTCCACATTGGCCATTACTGCACTGAGTATTTGGCATTAAAAAGCGACTGATGGGGTGCCGATACTTAGCAAATAATAGGTATCCGCAGTCAGCGAAAAAGCGAATTATTGGCAAGCGAAAAATTTTCAACCAGCCGTGTTTACCCACTATTTTCCATGCTTCGTAAGTTACATCAAGCCCATAAATCATTTCACCTGATTGCTTTTGAGCTTGAAGGTAGTTCATTGCTTTGTCTTTATCAATATACGGGTAGCGCTCGCTGAAGTCGCTCGCGTTAAGATCTTCAAGCGTAATTAAGTTTTTGTTATCAGCGTGTTTTAGTTGCTGCATTTCGGTGCTACAAAGAGGGCAGTTACCATCGTAAAAAATGATCATGTGAATGCTTTGTGATTATTTTATATATAATTTTTTACGACAAGACATTGCAAATGGATCTATTAAATATCTCTTCATGATGATATTAATAGCACTCCACGAAACAAAGGAGAATGAGAAATGAGTGAACAATATACCGCCTTGCGAGGTAATGTAAATTTACTAGGGCAACTACTAGGACAAACAATCAAAGATGCCCAAGGTCAAGCGATTTTAGATAAAGTGGAAGAAATTCGTGCTTTATCAAAATCATCTCGCAGTGGTAACGAAGACGACAGACAAGCGCTAATAGATGTTTTACATGCGCTTAGTGATGAAGAGCTTTTACCGGTTGCCCGTTCATTTAATCATTTTTTAAACCTTGCTAATGTAGCAGAGCAATTTCATACCGTTTCGCGTTTTAATGACGTTGGCCTTGGTCAACAAAACCCTCTCACTCAAACATTAAAAACGTTAGCTACAAAAGCAGAACAAGGCCAGTTAGACAGTAATCATTTGGCCGAAACACTCTCAAAACTCCACATAAACTTAGTACTGACCGCTCACCCAACCGAGGTTACGCGCCGTACTATTATTAACAAACACGTTGAACTAAGTGATTGCTTAGCGTCATTAGAGCGAAAAGATAACTTAGTGCAAGAGCGAGACAATATTTTAAATCGTATTGAACAGCTGATTAGCCAAGCTTGGCATACCGACGATATTCGTCGCTCTCGCCCAACGCCAGTTGATGAAGCCAAATGGGGCTATGCAGTAATAGAAAATAGCCTGTGGCATGCGGTTCCGCGCTTTTTACGTGAATTTTCAGCGAATGTTAAAGATCAGCTCAGCTTAGAGTTACCAATAGATTACAGCCCAATTGAGTTTACGTCTTGGATGGGAGGAGATCGTGATGGTAATCCGTTTGTAACTTCGCAGGTTACAACAGAGGTACTTGATCATGGTCGTTGGATGGCACTTAATTTATACATTCAAGACTTAAAAACGTTGTGCGCTGAACTCTCTATGTCAGATGCCAGTGATGAGCTTGTTGAGCTTGCAGGGCAGGAATTTGAACCATATAGAGCAGTAATCAAAAAGCTTAAAAATCAGGTTGCAGAAACAGTGGCGCACTTAGGTGCTAAAATTAAGAATAAGCGCAGCGATTCACAAGATTTAATTACTAATATTAATCAGCTTAAGCACCCAGTTGAAGTGTGCTATCGCTCGTTATTAAAGTGTAATATGAAAGTAGTTGCGGATGGCTTATTACTTGATTTACTGCACCGTATAAATAGCTTTGGTTTGCGTTTAGCCAAACTTGATGTGCGCCAAGATTCATCTCGCCACGGCGATGTGTTTTCAGAACTGACTCGTTATTTAGGTTTAGGCGACTACAACCAATGGCAAGAGCAAGACAAACAAGCATTTTTACTTGCAGAGCTTAACTCGCGCAGACCGCTTATTCCAAAACATTGGCAACCAAGCCCTGATGTACAAGAAGTACTTGATACCTTTGATGTAATTGCCAAGCAAGACGAAGCAACATTTGGTTTGTATATTATTTCGATGGCACGAACAGCGTCAGACATTTTAGCAGTACAACTGTTGCTAAAAGAAAGCGGCTGTAGCTTTGATTTACCAGTAGCACCGTTGTTTGAAACACTCGACGATTTAAACGCAGGCAGTGATGTAATTACCACATTGCTTGATAATGTTTGGTATCGCGGGCACATTAAAAACACCCAAAACGTAATGATTGGTTACTCTGATTCAGCTAAAGATGCTGGCATGATGGCAGCAGGTTGGGCGCAGTACGAAGCAATGGATAAGCTAGTACAGCTTGCTGATGCACGTGGTATTGAGCTTGTTTTATTCCACGGACGTGGTGGTACAGTAGGACGTGGTGGTGCACCCGCTGCACAAGCGCTGCATTCACAACCGCCTGGCTCATTAAAAGGTGGCTTGCGTGTAACCGAGCAAGGCGAGATGATTCGCTTTAAATTTGGTTTACCCGATGTAGCACTGCAAAGCTTAAATATTTACGCAGGCGCAGTTCTGCAAAGTAACTTATTACCGCCGCCGGAGCCAAAACCGCAGTGGCGCGAAGTAATGAAGCTAATAAGTGAGGAGTCGTGTGAGCATTACCGTAATGTAGTTCGCCATGATGAAAACTTTGTACCTTACTTTAGAATGGCAACACCTGAGCTTGAACTGTCTAAGTTACCGCTTGGCTCGCGTCCTGCAAAACGTAATCCTAATGGTGGCGTTGAAAGTCTACGTGCTATTCCATGGATTTTTGCGTGGAGCCAAAACCGTTTAATGCTTCCTGCATGGCTAGGTGCGTTAACAGGCTTAAAAGCTGCGCTTGATAAATACGGCGCCGAAACACTAAATGAAATGAGCTTACAGTGGCCGTTTTTTAGATCGCGCCTAGAAATGCTAGAAATGGTATTTAGTAAAGCCGATTGTTGGTTGAGTGAGCATTACGATAATGCGCTGGTGGAAGATATGTACAAACCACTGGGTGTAACACTTCGTAAAGAGCTTCAAGAAGCCATTAGCTTGGTACAATCACTTAGCCCGCAAAAAAGCCTACTAGCCGAACAACCTTGGATTAAGGAGTCGATTAGTTTACGTAACCCGTACACCGATCCACTTAACTTACTACAGGTTGAGCTTTTACGCCGTGCTCGCTCAGAGGAAAAACGCAACGAAGGTGACATTGATAATGCATTAATGATCACGATGACAGGTATTGCAGCAGGTATGCGTAATACCGGCTAACATGTTATTTTGTTAGGTATACCAATTAGTTATTTTGTTGGGTATATCAGTTAAACTTAAAGGGAGCACGCGATGTGCTCCCTTTTTTTGCGTTTAATAACCTAGCAATTAGCGGCTTAACCTTTTAAACTACTTAGCCATTGAATAATTAAAAAATGTTATGGCTTCAGCAACTTTTACTGTACAGCAAGATACAGCACTTACAAATTATCACATCACATTAAACGTAGCGCAAACAGCGTCATTACGTAGTCAATTAAAATCACAACGTGGCATATTAAATTCTAATAATATTAAGCAGTTATGCGCACAACTCAATGTGTCTGATGATGCATTATTACAAGGTTTAGTACCTTTGGCTTCTGAGTATGCTGTTGCGCCGATATCAGATTTTCATGTAGGCGCAATTGTTAAAGCACTTGATGAAAACGATGAGGTAAACTTTTACTTTGGTGCAAATGTAGAATTTAATCATCAAGCATTGAGTTTAGTGGTTCATGCAGAGCAATCGGCTATAAATAACGCATGGTTAAACGGCGCCAAAAAAATAGTTAAAATAGCGATTAGCGATGCACCGTGTGGATATTGCCGCCAGTTTATGAACGAACTCGCTGATGCGAAAGAGTTTGATATTTTATTGCCAGAGCAACACTTTAAGTTGGCAGAATTACTGCCGTACTCGTTTGGGCCGACTGATTTAGGTAACGCGTTTAGCTTGTTTAATCCAGAGCCTCACCAGCAAGTATTTGCAAATGATCAACTAGATGAAAAACTAGCAAGTACAGCATTAAACGCATACGTACCCTATAGTAAAAACTTTAGTGCAGTAAAAATTAGTACATTTGAAAATGGTGATTTTTACGGAAGTTACGCAGAAAACGCAGCATACAGCCCAAGCTTGTCGCCACTACAAAGTGCACTTAGCCAATTATTTATCGCAGGGCTTAGCTTTAACGAAAGTACGGTAAAATCAATTACACTTTTAGAAACCGCAGGCCATGAAAACCAAGCGGGTGTAGCACGTGCTGTACTTGCAAGTTTTAATAATCTACCGGCAATAGAAGTAATTAGTGCGCAGCTAAAATAACCTTTCAAAACAATAAAGCACAGCCAGAGCTGTGCTTTATTAAAATGTGCCATTCTATCGAATTAAATAACTCACTAACTGCGTTAAAAATTATTCATATAGGACAACTATACTTCATAATTTTTGCCTTGTTACTGAGCCATTTTCTTATCGTTATAATAGCCCATTAATAATAGGATCCGTATTAATCAAGTAATACTTTAGCCGCTTCTAATACTACCGCTACAGATTTACGCTCAATTTCACCATGGTCAACATTTGGTATTTCTTGGCGAGTACGATTAACAAGTACGCCTGCTACACATGCTGCTTGTAAACCAAGGGCTGCACACATAGTGAATAATGTTGCTGATTCCATTTCGTAGTTCATCACGCCCAGTTTTTGCCACTCTTCGCAGCTACCTTGTAGTGATTTAGGAACGTAACCAGAATGCGTATCGTAACGCTCTTGTCCTGGATAAAATGTATCGCTTGATGCAGTAATACCAATATGAAAATCGATATTTAAGTTTTTACATGCTTGTACCATAGCTTGTGTTGCATAAAAGTCAGACACAGCAGGGTAGCTAAGAGGAGCAAAATGCTGGCTTGCACCGTCTAAACGTACAGACGCTTGGCTAATTAAAATTTCGCCTTCGTTGATATGTGGCTGAATCGCACCTGTTGTACCAATACGTAAAAATTTACGCACGCCAAGTTGTGCTAATTCTTCTACTGCAATCGACGTAGATGGACCACCAATACCCGTGGAACAAACAACCACCGAATGGCCGTTTAGTTGACCTAAGTAAACATGAAACTCACGAGTTTGAGCAAGGCAAGTTGGGTTGTCTAGGAATTGTGAAATGCGTGCAGCACGATCTGGATCGCCCGGTACAATCGCAAGTTTTGCACCTTTAAGATCGTCAATACATAGTCCTAAGTGAAATACCTTTTCCATAGCTAAGCCTTTTTATAATAAATTGTGTCAATCTAGCATCATTGCTAGAAACGTTTATCAAGTACAGGACGATTGTCCGTTTTACCTTAACTCCTCCAATTAAGTCTTAATAATTTTGAGGATTAATTTGATTTATTCATCAACTATGAATATTCAATCAAGTGCTTATACAAGTAGCCTTGTTGTGCTGTTGACATGTTCAAGCAGACATAATAAGTATCAACCAAGCGCGTAACTACAATTAAATAGTTTATGGTAAATGTTCATTAATATTAAATTAATTCAATGGCTTAAATTTGTATTAAGCACGTAAAAGATAGCGTGTTTATTTATATTAGGCACAGACTTATTTAGCAAAGTGGAATTTATTTGAAGTTTAGGCACTTTTGGTGATTTTGCATAACTAATCAAAAGTAATTAGCTACGTACAGAATAAAAATCGAAGGAGTTTATTATGAGCACACAATTTGAAGCATTTAAAAACAAAGTTGAGCACTGTTTGTGCGCACCTGGTGATGGCGTATACACAGTAAATACTGCAAAAGAGCGCAAAGCCGCACTGCGTGATAAACTTTATGGACAAACTGAAAACGTTGATAATTTGTGGCGCGAGTCTTTAAATGAATTACCAAATTCTCCACATAAAGCCGTTATGTTAGGTATTAGCTCAGACTGTGGCGGTGGTATTTTACGCGGAGCAAACTGGGGGCCACTGTTTGTGCGCTCAGCTTTAATTGATCAGCAACCGCAGTGTCACTCGTTTGATTTAGGCGATGTACGTGTAATCCCACATTTACTTCATGATAAATACCTAAATGATGCAACCATTTCTAATTGCCAAAAAGCCCTGTACGGTAATGAAGATAACGACTATTACGTAAGCCCATTATCAATCACTGAGGATGTATGCGACAGCTTTTACGCGACATTTAAAGATAAAGGGATATTTGGTATTGGTGGCGATCACTCAATTAGTTACCCACTTACCAAAGCGTACTTAAAAGCAAAACGTGAGCAAGGTAAGCGTACCGCTATTATTCACTTTGACGCGCATACCGATTTACTTGTTGAGCGCCTAGGCATAGATTTATGTTTTGGCTCGTGGTGTACGCATATTTTAGAATTTTTACCAGCACCACATCATTTAATACAATTTGGTATACGCTCAAGTGGCAAGCCTAAAGCGCACTGGGAAAGTACCTTTGGCGTTAAGCAACATTGGGCACATGAAATCATTGAGCGCGGCGCAGCAGCGGTTGCTGCCGACGCTATTGCACAATTAAAAGCTGATAACGTTGATGAAGTATACGTAAGCTTTGATATTGATGCGCTTGATGCAGAGTTTGCATCTGCCACAGGTACGCCAGAACATAATGGTTTAACACCACAGCATGCGCTTGATATTTTATCAGCCATTGCGGATGAGTTTCCGATTACGGGTGCGGATATGATGGAAATAGCGCCATTTACCGACAGCTCTTTAGTTGGCCAATCAAGCTCTGAAACGACACTTAGAGAAGGCGCTAAAATTTCAGCCTTTTTAATTAGTGCGATGAACAAGTAAGCTGTAGGAGCTATAAATACTAGCACTATCAGCGTATAAGTGTGCATTACATGACTAAAAACTAGCAGTTCATAAAGCCTCAGCTATATTTATTAAATACTTATAATGAGTTAGTTGAGGCCTTGCTAAATGAAATTATTGATCTTTTTATTGTTCATTAGCTGTATTAAAGTTGATGCAACTGAAATCACAATAGTAACGGAAGTATTTCCGGACTTTCAGTATCTCAATGAAGATAATAAACTCGTTGGCCGTTCTGTCGATAAAGTTCATAAAGCGCTAGAAGGCACTGGTATAAAATACACTATGTTGGCGCATAGTTGGGCCATATCTTACAATGCAGCGTTACGCGATAAAAATACCTGTATATTCTCGATTGTTCGATTACCTAATAGAGAAAGTAAGTTTAACTGGGTAGGTGAACTGGAAAGCTTTGATTCTGCTATTTATGGTCTAAAATCTAGAGGTATAAAGTTAAATACTCTCAATGATGCTAAAAAATATAAAATAGCAGTACTGCGTGATAACTTTAGTCATCACTATTTGCTTGAGAGGGGCTTTAGTGAGAACAAGCATTTATTACTCATCGATAGCCTAGATAAAATAGATAAACTCATAAGCACTCGTCACGATATTCTTGATTTTGTTGTTCTTAGCAAAAAGCAATTTAGCTATCGAATAAAAACTGAGCCAAGGCTTGAGCTACTCGAGCCATTACTAAATCTAAATACAGCTCAATCTCCATTATTTTTTGCTTGTAATATAAATATGGATCCGGCCTTAGTTGTTCAATTAAAAGTCGCCTTTAAAGGCAATTAAACAGTTTAAAAAAAACAGTTTGATCAATGTAACCTCATGAAATTAAATTACTTT
>NZ_WTKW01000111.1:0-12249 GCF_011378745.1 Pseudoalteromonas sp. Z1A6 | reverse complement strand
TGAAATTTAATTCGTTAAATTGATCAAAGATTTATGCAGGTTGGTATTATTGCATAGGTGAAAACAATCGTTGATACGTTTTATAAGCGTATTCGTCGGTCATTCCGCTCAAATAATCGCAAATTATGCGCATCCCTTGATTTTGTTTTTCGGCTTCTATGTATTGTGCTTGTGTAGTTTCGGGCAATAAACGCAGCGGATCGCTAGCAAACGCCGTAAATAACTCAATTAGTAAGTTTTGGCCTTTAAATTCTATTTGCTGCATTTCGGGGTCGCGTATTAAACGTTGAAACACAAAATGCTTAAGTATTTGCAATACACTGTCGTATTGGGCATCTAATTTAGCGGTGTACTTTAAAATAGGGCATTCAAAGGCATCGTTTTGAATATCTAAATGTATATGAATAATAAAGGTATTAACCAGCTCACCTATGGCATCTTTTCGCTCATAATCATTTTTTGAAAACAAGCGCTGGGTCAGCGATTCAAGCATGGTGTTTAACCAGTCAAAGTTTAGTGCTTTTAAATGAGGTAGAGCATGAGTTTGCCAATCGTCTAATGTAAGTACATGTGTTGCAATGGCATCTTCTAAGTCGTGTACCGCATACGCTATATCGTCGGCGTGTTCCATTATGGCGCTGTCGAGCGATTTATACGTTGTTTTAGCGCGGTACTTATCAATAGCGGCATGTTTACCTAACAATGTTTTATCGTTTTGACTTAGTGGTTCTACTATCCAATTGAATATGGCTGCATCGTCGTTGTACAACCCTTTGGCAGGTCGCCAATCATCTGCTTTTATAAATGCACGACCGGTTGTATCGTTGGGAATGGTATGCCAAAGCGTATTAATAAACGCGGGGTATTTTATAAAACCTAATAAAGTACGACGAGTTAGGTTCATACCGTGCCCGTTACTGTAGGGCTCAAGTTTTGCAACTATGCGCAGTGTTTGTGCGTTACCTTCAAAACCACCGTGATCGCGCATCATGTAATTTAGCGCTATTTCACCACCATGGCCAAAGGGTGGATGGCCAATATCGTGCGCCAAACACAGTGTTTCTAGCAGTCCGGTTGATGGAAAGTGCGTAAAGTCGCTATGTTGCGCTTTTAAGTGGCGCAATATGCCAGTACCAATTTGCGATACTTCTAAAGAGTGGGTAAGGCGAGTGCGATAAAAGTCGTTTAGGCCAATACCCATAATTTGGGTTTTTGCTTGCAAACGCCTAAATGCAGCGGCATGAATAATACGCGAACGATCGACCTGCCACGGCGAGCGATTATCGTTAGGACGATGTTTATATTGCTCTATTATTCGGCTTTGCCATTGTTTATCCATACTGCTTACTCACACATCGTTAATATTATTAAACTTTGCTCAGTATACCCATGGACTTATAAATTGCGAATGAACAAATGCACTACATAGGCTCTGTTTTATCTAAAACCCAAATACACTGCTGAAAATTCAACCGTAAAAGGTCATCAAACCCCAGTTATTCGCGTTTATAAAGTGGCTTAGGTATAATGCGCCTTCGTATGCTTGTGTATAAACCATGCATAACTAAGTTTAATAGAGAGAATAGATGTTAAAAACGATTTTTAAGCTTTTACTAACCGTGTTTTTTGTATGGGCGCTTGCATATCCGTTTATACAAAATGATGATGTTGAACTAGATGAACAAACGTCAGAACAACCAAAAAAAGTGAAGAAAAAAGAAAAACCACTACATAATGTAAAACTGCCAAAGTTTTCAGAATTTAGTGATGTTAAAGAAAAAAAACATGCATTTTTTAGCTTTATTCGTCCGCACGTTGAAGCTGAAAATAAAAAAATATTACAGCAACGCGCTAAGCTCGAAATAGCACGCATGATGTTACAAAACGAATTACCTTTAGAAAAAAAGCAAAACAAAGATATTGCTAAAATTTTAAAGTCGTATGACTTACCAACCACGGTTGATACGCTAATACTTACGCAAGCATTGCGCCGTGTTGATGTAATTCCTAAAGAATTAGCGCTTATGCAAGCTGCAAACGAATCTGCATGGGGCACTTCGCGTTTTGCACGTATTGGCCTTAACTTTTTTGGTCAGTGGTGCTACACAAAAGGTTGTGGCATGGTGCCAAAACGCCGTAATACCGGGGCTGCGCACGAAGTTGCTGCGTTTAAATCGGTAAGAGCTGCTATAAACTCTTACTTTAAAAACATAAATACGCATCCTGCTTATAAAGATTTGCGCGCAATACGTGAAAACTTACGTCTTGAGCAAAAACCAATTTTAGCGACTGAACTTACACATGGTTTAATGTCTTACTCTGAGCGCGGTGAAGCGTATATAGAAGAGTTAAACACGATGATTAGCCAAAATAGAGCCTACTTTGATGAATAAATACATTTTTAATTGTACCAACGCTATTGTGTTAGTGCTACTGAGCATCAGTGCATTTAATGTAAATGCGAGAGAATTTGTGATGTCGTATGACGGTTTTTACGACCGCTTAAAAGTTGTTAACAAAGGCGATTTTCAATATGCGCGAGTTAACTTTTACATTAGTGATATTGGTACTAATGAAACATGTGCGATTAAAAGCGGTACTATTTTAACCGAAAGAAACGAGTATCCACTTAACTTTACCGATAAAGCACAATTACTATTGCCGTTCGATAAGCAGCTTGATACCGATAAAGCGGTTATTGTAGTAGAGCCGCTCAATCCTGTGCACGATTGCCAATTAAAGTTACAAATAGAAGCAAACGAACTTGAAGGTTTAGCATTTTCAAAGCAGTCGTTATATACCATTAACGAAGAACTTGATGAACTATTAACTGATTTGTCGGGCTTTTTTGTAAGTAAATTAATGTGGTTTTTATTACCAGAGCAAAAGGGCGTAGCAGTTACATTTAAAAGCCCAATGCAATTTGATGATGAAAATATAACGTGTGAAAAGTCAGTGTGTTATTTTGCAGTTGAAGATAGCTGGGAAGATGATAGCGCAGTGCTTGGCGATATATCGAACGTTATTAAAGTAACGCCTTGGATTGTTAAGTAACTCACATACAAAAAGCGGCATTTAGCCGCTTTTTTTGTACCAAAATTAGTACTCGTTTTTAGTCTTTGGTTTTTATTTAATAAGTGGTGCTGATGAATCTCGCTGCATTAAAGTGGGTTCAAAAAAGCGATTTATAACAAGGTTTTTATTTTGATATACGTCTTTCAGCACTAATTTAGCTGCCATTTCGCCCATTTTCCCGACCGGATTATCTATGGTCGTGAGTGTAGGGTAAAGATAGTTTGCAAAAATAACGTTATCAAATCCAACAATCGATAAATCAATTGGTAAATTATAACCGTGCTCTCTTGCATACTTCATAGCACCGGAGGCCATTTCGTCATTGGCGCATACCAGTGCAGTAAAGCTAAGTTTTTCATCAATAAAATGTTTTAAGCCTTTGCTACCGCCAGTTTCGTTAAAGTCGCCAATATAATAAAGCGTAGGATCAAATTTAACACCAGCCTCTGTAAGCGCTTGTTTATGACCTTCTAAGCGGTTAAAAGCATCGGCTTTAAACTGCGGGCCTGCAATATACGCTATTTGTGTATGGCCTTGATTTAATATCGATTTAGTGGCTAGGTAGCCACCTAACTGATTGTCGAGACTGATACAGTTGTCTTTTAACTGCTCTACGTAACGGCTCATTAAATAAACGGGTGTAGAGCCTTGGCTTAGTTTTATTAGGTAGTCGTCTGAGACGGCTTCTACGTGCAAAATAATGGCATCGCAGCGTCTGCTAATTAAAAACTCAATGCCTTCTTGTTCTTTGTCTTCTTCACTGTGCCCGGTGGTAATAATAACGTGTTTACCCGCAGCACGAAGCTCTGACTCAATACCTGCCATCATTTGGGCAAAGAAAGGACCATGTAACTCAGACACTAAAATACCGACACTGTTAGTACAGTTAGAGGCTAAAGATTGCGCTATTGAATTAGGCTTGTAGCCAAGCTGCGCCATAGCATCAAGCACTTTTTGTTTAGTTTTATCGCTTACACGGGTATTTTTGTTCATCACGCGAGAAACGGTGGCTAACGATACGCCCGCAAGCTCTGAGACTTGATAAATTGTTGCCATGTTATTTGTTCACTCGCTTATCCTTAACTACTTCGGCTAAATAATACCTTAGAGTATATATCTTAACTAGCTGTTAGTTTAGATTGAATATTTTCAACAACCTGATTAGTCAGTGTATATTTTTTCATTATGTAGGCAACAAATAATGAGCCAAAAGCAGGTAGTACAGTGAATGACAGTAAAATACCGTGCTGGGTATCAAGAGTTTGTACTGCATCGGCCTGATAACTGTAAAAAGATAACAACCAGCCTGCAATTGCGCCGCCTACAGCCACGCCCATTTTAATAAAAAATATAACGCCTGAATAAACCAAACCCGTAATGCGTACACCTGTTTTTTCATGCCCATAATCTATGGTGTCGGCCATTTTTGCCCACAACAACGGGGTTGCCATATCTAAAAAGAATTTCCATAAAATAAAGGCAGTAAATGCGAGTACTAATTGATCTTTACTAATAAAGTAACTAAAACCACAAATAGCGGCGGCAATAACTTGTAAGCTTATGTAGGCCTTTATTTTACAAAAGCGCTTTGCAAGTGGTTGAGCTAAAGCACAACCTACCATGCTGGCTGCAACACCTAGCGTCATAAATAAAGTGATTAAATCGTCTCGACCTAAATAGTACTTTACGTAGTAAACAGCAAGCGTAAGCCTTAATACTTGCCCGGTAAGTAAAAAGAATGCAGCTAAGCAAAGTGTTCGCCATTGATCGTTTTTAATTAATGCTTTAACACTTTGGGCAAAAGGAATGTTTTGCTCTTTAGGCTGTTGTATACGCTCTTTTGTACCTAAAAAACAAAGTAAAAACAGTACAAGGCCTAAAATACTCATTGCTGTCATTGTGTATTGATAGCCCTTGGCTGCATCGCCTTGGCCAAAATACTCAACCATTGGCATAGTGCAACCCGCTACAATAACACCACCTAACATACCAAATACAAACCGATAAGACTGAATGGTTACGCGCTCTTTTGCGTCGCTTGTAAGTACGCCACCTAAAGCACAATACGGAATATTAATAGCGGTGTAGACAACCATAAGCAGAGTGTAAGTAGTAAAGGCATAAATTATTTTATCGGTGCCTTCTAAATCGGGCGTAGTGAACGCTAAAATACTAATAATGGCAAAAGGGAGGGCAAGCCAAAGTAAGTAGGGGCGAAAGTGGCCCCAGCGCGTATGTGTTTTATCAGCAAGGTTACCCATTAATGGATCGGTTACGGCATCAAAAATACGCACTGCTAAAAACATAGTACCTACAACAGCAGGCGATAAACCCACTACGTCTGTGTAGTACAGCATTAAAAACATCATAACTGTTTGAAAAATAATATTACTGGCGGTGTCGCCTAAGCCATACGCTATTTTTTCTTTTACACTGACCATGATTGTTTATCCCGCTTTATACTTGTTTTTAGTTGTGGGTATACTCTTATCTTTTAGAGATGAGTTCTTTATAAGCTAAGCCACTATTTTTAATGGTGCGTTGCTGCGTCTTATAATCTACATACACAATACCAAAACGTTTTAAATAGCCTTCTGCCCATTCAAAGTTATCCATTAAGCTCCAAGCAAAGTAGCCATGTATAACAACACCTTGTTCAATCGCATTATGAACCGCATTTAAGTGATCATTATAGTAATTTAAACGATCTAAGTCGTTAACTTCACCATTATTATATGTATCGGGCATGGCTGCGCCATTTTCGGTTATATAAATAGGCGGTAGCGTGTATGTTTTATTAAGCGATACGAGCAAATCGGTGAACGATTGCGGATAAATCTCCCATCCCATATCAGTTAACGGACCCGTAGGTGCAATGGGTTCATAAATTTCAGTAGGATGCGCTTTATAAATTTGGCGGGTATAAAAGTTAATGCCTAAGTAATCAATTGGCTGAGAAATTAATTCCATATCACCAGGGTGTATGTCTGGTAAATGACCGCTTGGTAATTGGTTTATTATATCCGGGTACTTGCCATCCATTATTGGTTTCATGTACCACTGATTTAAGTAGTCATCAGCGTATTTGGCACTGTCTATGTCTTGTTGATTATCGGTAAGTGGATATGCGGGTGTAAAGTTAAGCACAATGCCGTTTTGAGTATTAGGCGATGTTTTATTTAGCACGTTCATGGCCAGACCATGAGCGAGTAATAAGTGATGAGCTGCTTTTTTACCATACTGCTTGCCGACTAGGCCTGGGGCATGTATGCCAATTTCGTAACCCAAAAACGCGCTGCAAAAGGGTTCGTTTAATGTAGCGTACGAATACACTCTAGTTCCAAATGCGTTAGTAATTAGTTCTACGTATTGCTCAAATGCGTAAGCAGTTTTTCTGTTGAGCCAGCCGCCTTCATCTTCAAGGTGTTGCGGTAAATCCCAGTGGTACAAAGTAACAAAGGCTTTTATATTTTTTCGTTTTAGCTCATCTAAAATATCAGTATAAAACTTAACGCCTACAGGATTTAACTTTCCGTCTTGAGTCATCACGCGAGGCCATGAAATAGAAAGCCTGTAAGCATCAACACCTAGAGACTCTATTAAATCTATGTCTTGTTGCCAATTGTTGTAATGATCGCAGGCAATATGACCATGTGAATTGTCAGCAATTTTACCTGCAGTACTACAAAAGGTATCCCAAATACACGGTAAGCGATGCTCATATCCGCCCTCTATCTGAAATGATGCTGTAGCTACACCATAAACAAAGTCTTTTGTTAATAGAGGTGAATTAAATGGTAATGATATTTTTGTCATTGGTTACAAACCTTTTTGAGAACTTAATTGCACGCTTAGCGCTTATTTTTACTGACTTTCAGCGGGTACAAAACATTATTAAAAATAAAAGTTGTTGAAATATGTAACATGTTCGTATTTAATTAGCCGTGAAAGCGCTTACATTTTTAGATTAATGTTAATTAATCTTCAGGTCAACTCTTAAATACTGCGCCTTAGCGGGGTTTGTATTAATTACTTACTGAAGATCAATTTATAATAATAAATTGCGGAGAGCACATGGCTAGTTCAGCACCACTGACATCACACACACAGTCGCAAAACCACCAAGATAAAAACTATGGTTTTGCACTTACATCTTTAACTTCACTGTTTTTTATGTGGGGTTTTATTACTTGCTTAAATGATATTTTGATTCCGCATTTAAAAGCGGTTTTCGATTTAACGTATGTACAAGCAATGCTTGTGCAGTTTTGCTTTTTTGGCGCTTACTTTTTAATGTCACTCCCTAGTGGACACATTGTTAAAAAGCTTGGTTATAAAAAAGGAATCGTGGTTGGGCTTTTAATTGCGGCAGTAGGGTGTGTCTTATTTTACCCAGCAGCGTCTTTACATAGTTATCCTGTATTTTTATTCGCTTTATTTGTACTTGCCAGTGGCATAACGTTATTACAAGTATCTGCAAATCCTTATGTAAGTTTGTTGGGTTCTGCAAAAACAGCGTCTTCTCGTTTAACGCTTACTCAAGCTTTTAACGCGTTAGGTACTACGGTTGCGCCATCATTTGGTGCTCTGTTAATTCTGGACTCAGCGTCGGATGCCTTTTTAACACCAGCACAAAATGCAGAATCAGTACAACTTCCTTACCTCCTTTTAGCTGCAATGCTTATTTTACTAGCCGGTATTTTTGCATGGCTTAAATTGCCAGACATTATGAGTGAACAAAAAGAAGCGGCTAAAAACTCAGACACTATTGAGGGCAGTGCATGGCAATACCGCCACCTAACATTAGGTGCTGTGGGCATATTTATGTATGTTGGCGCAGAAGTGGCAATTGGTAGCTTTTTAGTAAGCTTTTTAGCACAAGAACATATTGCAGGACTAAAAGAGCATGTTGCAGCTCATTACATCACTTATTATTTTGGTGGTGCTATGGTTGGGCGTTTTATTGGTGCTGCTGTAATGCAAAAATTACCCGCTGGTAAAGTACTTGGCTTTAACGCAACCATGGCTATTATTTTAGTCGTTATTGCCATGAGCACGTCGGGTCAATTAGCAATGTGGTCAATACTATTGGTTGGTTTATTTAATTCTATTATGTTCCCCACTATTTTTAGTTTAGCGTTAAATGGACTTGGCAAACATACAGCTCAAGGCTCTGGTATTTTGTGTTTGGCGATTGTGGGTGGTGCAATAGTGCCACTTTTACAAGGTGCACTTGCTGATAGTGTGGGTGTTCAACTTTCGTATGTTTTACCTATTTTATGTTACATATTTATCGTGTTCTATGGTTTAAGCGGTAGCAAACCAGTTCAAGCGCAGGAGACTCTATAATGAAAACCCCTTTTACACTTAATAAAATAGCCTTAGCAACATTAATTGCATCAGTAGGTACTTTATCGGCTTGTTCAAACGACGCAGTGACATCGGTTGAAACTAATGAAACGTTATCTAAAACAGCGCAAATTTGGCCAAAACTTAATATTGCCGTTAAAAAAGATGCCGATATTGAAGCTAAAATAGTTAACTATTTAAAAGCCATGACACTTGAGCAAAAGGTTGCTCAAATGATTCAGCCAGAAATTCGTGATATTACCGTTGAAGACATGCGTAAATATGGCTTCGGTTCATACCTTAATGGCGGTGGAGCATTCCCTAATGGCGACAAACATGCAACACCAATGGACTGGGTAGCCTTAGCTGAGAGCTTTTATCAAGCTTCTGTCGATGACTCACTTGATGGTAGTAGTATCCCAACTATGTGGGGCACCGATGCAGTACATGGTCATAATAACGTAATTGGCGCTACGCTTTTTCCACATAATATTGGTTTAGGCGCGGCTAATAACCCAGATTTAATAGAGAAAATAGCGTCTATTACCGCAGTAGAAGTAATGGCTACGGGGATAGATTGGGTATTTGCACCCACTGTAGCAGTAGTACGAGACGACCGATGGGGCAGAACGTACGAAGGCTACTCTGAAGATCCAAAAATTGTTCACGATTACTCAGCAGCGATTGTAAATGGATTGCAAGGTAAAGCCGATGGCGACTTTTTGAGTGATAAGCGTGTTATTAGCACGGTTAAGCACTTTATCGGCGATGGCGGCACCGTTGATGGGGATGATCAGGGAAATAATATAGATAGCGAACAGTCGCTATTTGATATTCATGCCCAAGGTTATGTAGGTGGCTTGTCTGCAGGTAGCCAATCGGTTATGGCATCTTTTAATAGCTGGAATGGCGTTAAAAATCACGGCAATAAATATTTACTTACTGATGTATTAAAAACACGAATGGGTTTTGATGGATTCGTAGTAGGCGATTGGAACGGTCATGGGCAAATTAAAGGCTGTACTAACGAAAGCTGCCCAGAAGCTGTAAACGCTGGTCTTGATATTTTTATGGTGCCAACAGGCGCGTGGAAGCCATTATATGAAAATACAATTGCACAAGTAAATGCAGGTAAAATAAGTATGAGCCGCATTGATGATGCGGTTGCACGTATTTTACGCGTAAAGTTACGCGCTGGGTTATTTGATAAACCAAGTCCGGCTAAGCGTCTTTACTCTGGAAAAACAGAGCTAATTGGTGCCCAAGAGCACCGCGAAGTCGCACGCCAAGCTGTGCGCGAATCGCTTGTATTACTTAAAAATAAAAATAACCTATTACCTATCGCAGCTAATCAACGCGTACTTGTTGCAGGTGATGGTGCTGATAATATAGGTAAACAGTCGGGTGGTTGGAGTATTACGTGGCAGGGGACTAATAATAAAAATGCTGATTTCCCTGGTGCTACTTCGATATATAAAGGGCTTGAAGAACAAATATCTGCAGCAGGTGGAAGTGTTACTTTAAGTGCTGATGGTACGTTTGATCAACGTCCTGATGTTGCCATTGTTGTATTTGGTGAAGAACCTTATGCAGAAGGGCACGGCGATAAAGATAACCTTGAGTTTGAGCGCGGAAATAAAAAGTCATTAGCACTTTTAAGCTCGCTAAAAGAGCAAGGTATCCCTGTTGTATCGGTGTTTATATCAGGTCGACCTATGTGGGTTAACAGCGAACTTAACGCATCTGACGCGTTTGTAGCTGCATGGTTGCCAGGTACAGAAGGCGCAGGTATTGCTGATGTTTTATTAAAAGCGGCAGACGGCACCATTCAAAATAACTTTAAAGGTAAATTATCGTTTTCTTGGCCTAAATCAGCGGTACAAACTGCAGTTAATAAAGGCGATGAAAATTACGACCCATTACTCCCTTATGGTTTTGGTTTAACGTACGGCGATAAAAACGTATTAGCTGACGACCTTGATGAAGACTCTAAACTTGATAACTCAGGGCTTACGAGTATGGATATACTTGTTGGTGCACCTGTAGCACCATGGCGCTTATTGTTAAAATCGGGCAATGAGCTTTTAGATGTATCGAGTAGTACTCATGAATTTGGTGCAATTAAATACCGAACTGAGGACAAAATAGTACAAGAAGACGCTCGCCAATTTAGCTTTAGCGGTGCAGAAAAAGCCAGTGCTGAAATAGTAACAAGCTTTGCAGAAGATACCATTGCCTACGTTGAAGCCGATAGTGTGATTAGCTTTGATATTAAATTAAACGAAGCACTAACGAGCGATATAGCACTTGCTATGACTTGCTCGGGTGAATGTGGTGCAAGCATTGATTTAGCAAACGTTGTAGATAAAAGCATTGAGAATAAATGGCAGTCAGTATCAATCGATTTAGGTTGTTTTGCTGATAAGGGTGTTAATTTTGCAAACCTAACAAGCCCATTTAGTTTACGCAGCAATGGTAAAGCATCAATTTCTGTTGCTAATATTCAGTTTGTGCCAAATAAGGCAGGCGAAGCTACACTGTCTTGTAAGTAGTTTATTAACTCTATTGTGTGTATACCAAAGCCCTTCGAATGAAGGGCTTTTTTTATGTAGAGGATTAATACTAACCTGCATAAATACTTGAGCTAATTGATATAACTAAATAGGAACAAGTCGTTATAAATACAAAGGGTTACCACGTTTTTATTGGTGGGGCCTTTTTTATAGTAGCTTGTAAAATAATTAGCACTGCATTAATAGGTTTTTTTCGTCAAAGCTAACTACTTTATCTCTGCCAGTTTCTTTAGCAAGATAAAGGCGTTTATCAGCCAACGACAGCAAGTCTTTTACACTCATTTTACCATTTACAGAGTGACTCACTCCCGCGCTCACAGATAGTTTTATATGCGCGTTTTGATAATAAAACGGATGCTTAGAAATATTTTCACGTAAGTGCTCTGCATATTCTTTAGCTGCTCGTAGAGAATAGTCTGGTAGTAATATTGCAAATTCTTCACCGCCTATTCTGGCGCAAATACCTTCATCAATAAATTGCTCTTTTATGTGCTGTGCAATCCATTTAATTACTTGATCGCCCGTGTCGTGGCCGTACTTATCGTTTACATGCTTAAAAAAGTCGATATCTAAAATAATTATAGATACATTTATATCATTGTTATTAGGTTGTTTAAGGACTGCTCTAGCGTTATTAAAGAAACCTCTGCGATTAAATAACTGTGTAAGAGAGTCGGTATTGGCAAGGTTCGATAGCGTGTATTCACTATTAGAAAACAACAAAAATGGCAGTATAAGAGCACTCAGTGTGGCTAATAGTAAATGACTAATAAGCACAATTTGCAAAGGGGTTGCTACATCTTGAATACTCGAACTAAGTACCGGTATTGATAGAAATATTGCATTTAAAAACATAACTCCACTGTGCACTAAAAAGCAGGTAATTAACGCCTTTTTCTGGGCTTTAGCAACAAAGCTCATGCTTTTGATTAAATACGCTGTGTAAATAAATAATCCGGCAATTACTAAGCTCGTTAGCATTTTTGCTGCACCGAAAGGATAAATTGCCAATAACAATAAGCTAGAAAAACCAAATATGCAGTAAAGAGGCATTAAGCTAATATTTTGTACGTTTTTGTATTTATATAGTCCAACAATAATTAAAAGTGGGCTAGTAATCATTGAAACACTAGCTAAATAGTGGGTTATTAAAGGTAGATCTATGAATAAGCGCAAACATGCTAGTATTTCGGCTAATGCAAATGTGGCACAGGCTAAACCAAATAATAAAAAAGATGTTTGTTTTTTATAT
>NZ_WTKW01000110.1:0-12307 GCF_011378745.1 Pseudoalteromonas sp. Z1A6 | reverse complement strand
GGCTCTGCCTTGCCTAAATACCAAACAGACTGCTGCAAATTTAACCTGAAAGATCAACAGACCCTAAACTCGGCTTGAAATATTTAAGCTAAATTTATTTCTCGAGTTTAGGTTTAGTAGTAACAACCGCATGCAGTTCTACATAACATTGGATGGTTTATGGAATTAAACGATGTACTTGATCACGGTGGCATACTCGTTGACTGCCTAGCAGTTTTATGTCGCCATCATGATAAAGAGTTTTCAAGAGAAGCACTATTAAATGGACTTCCTCTAACTGATGGAAATCTTACTCCATCAGGTTTTTCGCGCGCAGCTAAGCGCATTGGCTTTAAATCGAAAGTAGTTAATAAGCCACTACAAAAAATTAATACAGCACTGCTACCTGCCATCTTAATTTTAAAAGACAATCAAGCCTGTGTTATTAATTCTATTGATTACGATAAGCAGTTGGTGAGTGTAATTTACCCAGAGCTTACCGAATCAGTTATCGAACAAAGCATTGATGAATTAGCAGGCAACAGTGTTGGTTTAATTATTTATGCACAACCAGAATTTGCATTTGATGAGCGAACACCTGTACTTGAAAAACTATCAAAAGACGGATGGTTTTGGGGAGTAATTAAAGAGTGCCGCTCACTTTATAAAGACGTAATTATTTCAGCTATTGCGTTGGGCTTTTTGTCGGTTGCCATGCCTTTATTTGTAATGAATGTATATGACCGCGTAGTGCCCAACCATGCAACAGAAACCCTTTGGGTACTTGCCATTGGTATTTTGATAGCACTCACTGCTGACTTTGTTTTACGCTTAGTAAGAGGCTATTTTGTAGAGCTTGCTGCAAGCAGAATAGATGTAAAAGTATCGGCTGTAATTATGGAGCGGGTATTAGGTATGAAACTAAAAAACCGTCCATCATCAGCTGGCTCCTTTGCTAGCAATATTCAATCATTTGAAGCTGTACGTAACTTTTTTAGCTCCATAACGCTTGTCGCATTAGTCGACTTACCATTCGTAGTTTTATATTTAATTGTTATCGCCATTATTGGCGTACCTCTAAGTTTACCCATTATAGCGGGCGCACTTATATTATTAGCTTACGCTATAGCCGCACACCGCAAACTTGAAGCCCTTTCAGAGCAAACAATGAAAGCAAGCTCAATGCGAAATGCAGTATTAGTAGAAAGTTTAACCAGCATTGAAGATGTAAAAAGCTTTCACTCAGAGTGTAAAACACAATCTGTATGGGAAAAGTCGACCATTTACATTGCGCAAGTAAACGCACAAAGTCGACTCGTTTCTAGCTCTATATCAAATACAGCATCGTGGATACAGCAATGTGTAGGCGTGATAATAATGATAATAGGCGTACACCTCGTTATTGAAGGTGAGCTAACTCAAGGCGGATTAATTGCAGCCTACTTATTATCATCTCGTGCTATGGGCCCTATTGGGCAGTCAGCCGCTGTTTTAGCGCAATATCATCATGCCGCAATAGCAATGCAGTCACTAAATGAGATTATGGAAAAAGAGGTCGAGCGCCCACCTGGTAAGCATTGGTTAAGCCACCCTATTTTAAAGGGCGATATAGAATTTAAAGATGTATGTTTTAAATACTCTGACGAATCTCATAATGCACTCAACGGCGTTAGCTTTAAAATTAAAGCTGGTGAAAAAGTCGCAATTTTAGGACGTAATGGCTCAGGTAAAAGTACATTAGAAAAGCTTATCTTAGGGCTATATGAACCCTGTTCAGGAGCAATTTTGATGGACAATAACGATATACATCAAATTGACCCTGCAGAGCTTCGCCATAATATTGGTTATGTACCGCAAACCGTTGCCCTGTTTTATGGGACCTTAAAAGACAACCTTACGATAAGCGCTTGGCATGCCAAAGACGAGCAAATTATTGAAGCCTGTGAGCGAAGCCAATTATTTGATTTAATTAATTCGCACCCAGACGGATTTGATCTACAAGTAGGCGAGCAAGGCCGCCAATTATCAGGAGGGCAACGCCAAGCTGTAGGTATGGCAAGAGCCATAATTAACGACCCACCAATACTATTACTAGATGAGCCAACTTCATCGCTAGATCACAATAGTGAAAGTAAAATTATTAACAATTTAAAAAATTATTCTAAAGATAAAACCCTAATTGTAGTGACTCATCGCTCATCATTACTCGAGCTTGTTGACCGTATTATAGTTTTAGATAACGGAAAAGTAGTTGCTGATGGACCAAAACAAAAAGTAATTGCGGCGTTAAATAATAAAACCGTGGAGCAAGCCTCATGAGTGATAACAAAAAACCACTTGAACAACGCTCTTTTGAATCTGTTAGCAAAGCAATAGAAGCAAGAAAACAAGGTAAGCCATCCGTATTTAATAAACTATTTAAAGGATGGATTTCACCGCCAAATACTCAAGACTGGGTAGTAGATGCACAGTGGGAAAAAATGCAGCAGGAACCAGCAAGCGCTAGGTTACTACTTTATCTAATTTGTTTAACGTTTATATGCCTTATTGTGTGGTCTGGCTTTGCTAATTTGGATGAAGTTGCTCGTGGCGAGGGCCGTGTTATTCCCTCTAATAAATTACAGCTTATTCAATCTTATGACGGCGGTATGGTCGAAAAAATAAATGTCCGAGAAGGCCAAATAGTAAACGAGGGGGATGTACTCATTAAAATAGACCCTACCCGCTTTATTTCTAGCTTTAGAGAAAATCAATCCAAGGTTGAATCGTTAAGTGCAAAAGTTGCAAGACTCAGAGCTCTTACTCAAAAAAAAGAACTCATATTTAGCGAAGATGTTATAAAAAACGCACCTCAGGTGGTTCAACACGAACGCTCTCTTTATTTGAGTAACAGCCAAGAGTTGGAGCAACAGGTAAGTATTCACAAACGCCAACTAGAGCAGCGACACCAAGATTATATTGAAGCAAAAGCGGCACTTCAGCAGCATACCAGCGCGCTACGCTTAACAAACAGGGAGCTTAAAGTGACCCGCCCATTATTACGCACCGGTGCTATTTCGGATATAGATATTATTCGTTTAGAGCGCCAAATAGTTGATTTAAACGGCGAGATAAACAGAACCAAAGCAGTTATAAATAGGAGTCTTTCGGCCATTAACGAAGCTAAAAATAAGGTAACCGAAGTTGAGCTCGTTATGATTAACCGCTGGAACAATGAACTCTCCGAAGCGCTACTGCGACTAGATTCAATTAAAGAAACTGAATCTGGCTTAGCCGATAAAGTAACTCAAACTGAAATACGCTCTCCTGTTAAAGGCACTGTACAACGATTATTAGTTAATACTGTTGGCGGTATTTTACAGCCAGGTAGTGATGTTATGGAAATTGTCCCGCTTGACGATCAACTTGTAGTAGAGGCAAAAATCCCGCCTAAAGACATTGCATTTTTACGCCCTGGGCAATCTGCAATGATAAAATTTAGTGCCTACGACTTTGCCGTATATGGTGGCCTTGAAGCCGAAGTATTACATATAAGTGCCGATACAATTACGGATGACCGCGAAAACACCTTTTATTTGGTGCAGCTAAAAACCACCAAAAATAATTTTTCAAAAGAGCTGACTATTATTCCAGGAATGACCACTCAAGTGGATATTATTACCGGTAAAAAAACCGTACTTGAGTATATTTTAAAACCGGTTCTTAGAGCTACATCGCAAGCAATGACAGAGCGTTAAAACATTTTATAAATGGAGAAGTAATGCGCCAAAGTATTTTTATTACACAGCCTGAATTTGAATCGAAACACTGGCATACAGCGTTTCCTGGTTGTTTGATATTCACAAAAGAACCACACAGAGTCACGGCATCAAGTATTATTTGGGTTTTGGCCGGCACACCTAATTGGCTTGAGCTTGTTAAAAAGTATTCTCAGCAACGTTTACTGGTTATAGTTATGACCAACGAACTAGAAATAAATCAACTAAGAAGTGCGCTTGAAGCAGGAGCTAGGGGGTACGTAGAAGCACTTGCTACTAAAGTAATTATTGAACAAGTACTTGAGACAATTTGTACCGGCGGAATATGGTTACCAGGGCAATTACTATCTAACTTAGTAGGAGCTTTATCAAATACACCGTTTAAATATGCGAGCACATGCGAGCTTGATGTACTCACAAAGCGAGAACGTCAAGTAGTTGATATTGTTGTAACAGGTGCAACTAATAAGCAAGCTGCAGAATCTTTAAATATTACAGAACGCACAATTAAAGAGCATATGAGCTCTATATTTAATAAGCTAAAAGTTCGCGACCGAATTCAATTAATGTTAGTTGTAAAAGGGCATTAACCGCACAGTTAATGCCTATTACTTACTCTTTAATAACCCCATCAAAACCTAAGTTAATAAGCGTATCTATATCATCTTGGCTTGTTACACCTTGAGCCACCACTTTAATGCCAATAGAATGCGCTAACGTGCACACTCCTCGCAGAAATGTTTGGTTATCTAGGCTGTAACTAATATTGTGTCCGTAAACGCTATCAACCTTAATCATTTCAAGACCAAATTCCTGAATTTTATTAATTTTAGTAAATTTAGGGCCCACACGTTTTAATGCTACCTTAGCGCCCATACATCGAGCCTGCTCACAAAAATCTTTAAATATCTCAATTTCGCTAACGGCAATACTTTCACGAATATCAAAACAAATTTTAGAGGCTAAATCAGGAAACGCCGAAAGGTACGTAAGAATCGAAGCAAGTGCAGCATCATCAAGTAGCGTCTGAGCAGATAATTCAACCGAAATCAGTTCACTTGGTGGCTCAATACTATAATGAGCCACCAACGCCTTAATTAAACCCCAATCTAAACGCGCTAATAACTTTAATCGGTTAGCCCACTGGTAGTAGTAACTAGCACGGTATACTTGCCCACCAAGCTTTAGGCTCAACCCTAATTGATTTTGCATTACCTGCCCTGTAAAGCTCGTTACTGGGTAAGTATTTATTTCTAAATTATTATTGTTGAGTGCCTCTTCTATGGCATTTTTCCAGCTAGTTGCATTATCAAACAGCTCACTTTCTTGCTTGATCTGAGCTACTTTTGCTTGTACATCAGATTGTTTACCCGATGATTTTAAAAGTTCATCCGCGCGCTTTAATACATCAAATCGCGTGTCGTCTTTTTGAATATAAGTACAGCTGTGAGGTATCGCTAGCTTAACGTTTTTATACTCTTCAACAAACGATTGATGCATCAATAAAATACGTTCACTGATTGCTTGAATATCATCAATATCACTAAATAAAACGGTAAAATCGCTGTGAGAAATACGTGCAATGTAATTTTCAGAAAAGTGTTCTTGATTGCTCTCTAAGAAGCTAACCAACATCTGTGAAAATCGACGTAGAAAGTTAACCATTTCTACTCGTCCCACTTCCTCACTTACGCGATCGAGGTTAACAACCCTAAATAAAAACAAGGCACCATGGGCATGATCTTTCGATTTTTGTAAGTGAGCCTCAAGCGTTGCACCAAAGTATTCTCTATTTGCTAAACCAGTTAGCTCATCGTGTTGCGATTTAAATCTAAGCTCTTCTAAACGTTTATTATCTTCTTTAATAATACGGCTAAAACGGGTAGATAATTGGTTCATTGATTGCACTAAACGTGCAAACTCAAATGTGCGCGGAACGCTCGATTTAATAAAACGTTTTTCACCAAATGCATTAGCCTGATACACAACATCATCTAGTGGTTTTAATATCCTACTTAAAAAGTAAGCACTAACTATACAAGCAAAAAAAGCGACAATTAAAAAACTAAAAAATAGTTTAAGCGCACTTTCCCATAAGGCTTGCTCAGCATATTGACTATGACTTTCTATAAACAAAGTACCAAACTGCTGCCAACCATCATTTACTTGCCCAACCCCTGGCTGTACATTTAATCCATACATTGCTCTAAACCACTGCGGAGCCGTCGCTTTAAGCTCATCGGTAAACGTGCGTTTAACAATCACCTCACCATTAGGGTTTTGTAGTTCGATTCGCTTATAGTGACCGGTATCAAATGTGGCCGATACTAATAACTCAAGCTCAACGGGGTCTTTGTCTAATTGGCTGATCATTAACGCGAGTGAACTGGCGTTATCTACATTTTTTAAGTACAGCTGGGTCGAAAAATAACTTTTAGCCGAATTAGTGCTAATTAAAACACTACTTATAAAGCCTACAAAAATAACAATTAATAATGCAATCCACAGCTCTTGCCTGAGTGTTATTTTTCGTTTTTTAAGGTACTTAGATAAGGAAAATGATGCCATTACCACATAACTCCTTCTTTGGTTGTCTGCTCCAAAATTTTACGCCAGCGTGAAAGTCTTGCTGTTGGGCTGGCTACACTTTTGGTTGAATTATTAGCCCATAAACCTTGGCTGTTAAAGCTAAAAACAGGGCTTAAATCTACACGTTTTGCAGCAGGTAAAACCTTTGTTATTAAACTGTCTAAAATAAGTGGCTGAGCGTTTGGTGTAGCAAAATAACCTAACACCATATGTGCTTGCGTTTTGTTAGTGCCCGCAATTTTTGCTTTTACATAAATAAGGCGTAACTTGTCGTCACTCACCCCTAGGGCTCTCAAGCTTATATACTTTGCTATTGCGTAATCTTCACAATCACCTAGGCCTCTGCCTAACGTTTCTAAAGGGGTTGCCCAATAATCGTTTTGTTTCCATAGCAAAATATCAGTTTGATAGCGTAAATTACGCGCAAAAAAATCATTAACAATAAGAATTTGTTGTTGCTCTGGTTTGTTTTGAGTTTGTACCAACATACTTTGCCAGTTACGTGCAACAGCCGCTCGCGCAGGTCCATATTTTTGACCCATCAGCTCAATAAAGGTATTAAATTGAATAGTTAGTCGGCTTGCAAGCACACCACTAGAGAGTACAAAAAACAGTAATAGGTAGCGCAAATTGGCTTTGCACCATATAAATAATTTAGGATTTAAATAAGTTGGCTTAAACGCCATTTACAGAGCCACTGTTAATATAAGTGGCAATAAAATACATCTGTTGAGCACTACGCAATCTGCTTAAAAATTAATCCTAACAACAGCATAGCACTCAATATAAGAGGATGAGATATTTTGAATAACTTTTTTAATTAACTGGGCTATTTAGTAATAAGTTACTTTTTTAACTTCGCGTGGTTTTACTTCACCTATGTATAAATCGTGCACACGCTTCATATTAAGCTCAAGCTCGGTCACGTAAGTGTCATCTACTGCGTAAGTTTTAATTATTTGTGCACCTTTAATAAGCCCCTGCACTTTACTTTCTAAGTAATCGTCTTGAGCAATTGAACCTTCCACCGTTGTTCTGGCGGTAATTTTTTGCCCATATACTTGCTCAGTAAGCTCGCGGTAAGCCTCAAGCTTAGAAGCCTTAATTGCCATAAGTTGTTTTTGCGACGCGTTAGCGCCTTTTTGCAAGCTAATAGGTGCATACCCTATCGCTTTTAAAACGGGGTAATTATTTGGCTCTACATATTTATATTCAACATGCTTATCAAAAACGCTGCTACAACCACCTAAGGTTAAACACCCAAGTGTAATAAGTAATGAAATTGCTCGCATAGCATTTAGCCCTTGTATAGTAATTAGCAGTACATATGCACGTTTAATGCCATTTATAGCATTACTAATAATTACCAAATAACATTGGTACAGTCCTTGCTCTACCTAGTTAATAGCTAACGTTTAATTGGAGTAAAAGTATGAAGTCGTTTTTATCATTGGCATTTGTAGGGTTAAGTGCAACGGCATTATTAACGTTCTCCCCTTTTACTAAAGCGCAGTGGTATGAATCAACAGGCCATGCGAACGTTCAAAATGGTGATACGAGCGCAGCTAAATCAGCCGCTATAAAAGATGCGATTACACAAGCGCTAGTGTTCTCTGGCGCACGGGTTAGCTCTGTACAAACCTTGGTAGATGGCGTGTTAATGCAAGATCAGCTAAAAATTAGCAGCCACGGCGAGATTCAAAAAATTGAACTGATCAGCGAAAATAAATACGACAATAAATTTGCTATTACATTACGACTCGATATATTTTCTCAAACAGAGCAATGCCCACAAAATAGCTTTAATAAGTTTGTGGCCGTTACACAAAGCCAACTAGTGCATCGTGAACACGCCAAAATGGGTCAAATATTTGACGTAAGCAAAGCGATTAGCAAAAATATTTTTACTTCCCTACAAAAATCAAAAATGAGCGCAGTGCCTATTGCTTACTATAATAATGCAATAAGCGTTGATAAATACTTTTCGCAGCAGCACGACTATTCAAATGCTCAATTAGAAGAAATATCTTCGCGCAGTAACGCTCAATATGTTCTGCTTAGCCAAATAACCAGCCTTTCGACTAGCGACAAACTCAATAACGATTATGCATTTTGGCAAGACGAGGCGTATGAGCGCAGTTACAACATTGAGTTTGCACTGTTTGATGGCACTACCTATGAGCAACTTTGGCAAAATAGTTACCATACTCAAGCAATTTGGCCATTTGAAAAAACAACCATAGTTGATGTTAATAGTGATAGATTTTGGCAATCGCCTTATGGGCAAAGCATAACCGATATCAACCAAACAGTAAGTTATGACATTCAAGCAGCCATGGCGTGTTTACCTACTCAAGGTAAAATAATGCATATGGAAAATAGCAAAATCGTTATTAACTTGGGTAAAGCTCATGGGTTAAAAAAAGGCCAAATGCTAAGCATTGCGCACCATAACTATTTAACCGACGCGGCAGGTAATGTTATGCCGCACACCATCACCACGCTTAATAAAATTCGCGTAGAGCAGCTTTATCAGCAAACCGCAGTAGCAGTCAGTATTGATGACAAACCGCTACCTGGCGTGCAAATTAACGATGTAGTAGAAATAATCAGCCAAGATATTTAGAGTTTTTTACTCAATTTAGCTTTTAAATTAGGGTGAGCCGATAACCACTCGCCCAATTGTTCTACACCAGATAAATGCGGATAATGCTTTCTGCATGCAAACACCACATTACGCTGCTGATTAGGGAATATAGGCAAGTAATCAATCCCTACACGGTCGGTACATGCCAACTTTGGTACAAATGTAATACCGTCATCCATAGCCACTAACGCTAATAATGTTTCTAAACTATTACCTTTATACTGGTTAGATACATCGACTCCTGCAGAAAAACAAAACTTTTGGGCTTGATCTTTAAAGCAATGGCCATCACTTAACATTAATAGGCTGCATCCTTGAAGATCGCTCAGCGCTACTTTTTTATGCTTAGACAGCGCGTTATCGTGTGATACCGCCACTAAAAAATCTTCTTTGTATAAAGCAACCGTATGGTAATTAATAAGCTCTGGCACATCGGCTAAAATAGCAAAGTCGAGTTCACCCTTGTTTAAAGCTTCTAAAATTGTTGCTGTTTGCATCTCAATAAACGAAAACTGGCTATCAATAAATGCCGCTTTCATCGATGTTAGTAACGCAGGCAACAAGTAAGGCGCAATGGTAGGAATAATACCAATAGTTAATTTACCTTGTAGAGGCTCGTTAGAAGTAGCAGCAAGTTCTTTGAGTATTTGCGTTTGTTCTAAAATAATCTCTATTTGCGTCAACAAACGTTCACCTTTAGCTGTTAAGGTAACTTGCTTGGTTGAGCGATCAAACAGAGTAACGCCA
The DNA here is from genome assembly GCF_011378745.1 of Pseudoalteromonas sp. Z1A6. Taxonomy (NCBI): domain Bacteria; kingdom Pseudomonadati; phylum Pseudomonadota; class Gammaproteobacteria; order Alteromonadales; family Pseudoalteromonadaceae; genus Pseudoalteromonas; species Pseudoalteromonas sp. Z1A6. The sequence goes on along the minus strand of NZ_WTKW01000110.1, from coordinate 2,587 downwards.
AGCTCATTTTCGAGTTTTTTTACTTGGCCACTTAATGTAGGCTGGCTTACAAAACATGCATCGGCAGCTTTGCGAAAATGTTTATATTGCGCTATTGCTTTTACATATTCAAAATCTTTTAAGTTCATATTCAGCTCTACGTGATAGTTTATAACTATCAGTTTAATACAAACAAACGATTGGAACTATATTTAATTATTCACCATAATGGCTATCAACAAATCAAGAGGAACAAAAATTATGTTAAACAATATTGAAGGTCAAACAATCCCAAGTGTTACATTTGCAACTCGTCAAAATAACGATTGGAAATCAGTAACAACAGATGACATTTTTAAAGGTAAAACTGTTGTAGTGTTTTCACTACCAGGTGCATTCACACCAACATGTTCATCAACTCACTTACCACGTTACAACGAATTAGCAGGCGTACTTAAGCAAAACGGCGTTGACGAAATTGTATGTTTATCAGTAAACGATACCTTTGTAATGAACGCATGGGCTGAGCATCAAGAAGCGCAAAACATTACTTTATTACCAGACGGCAACGGCGAATTTACTGACGGCATGGGCATGTTAGTAGACAAGAACGACCTAGGCTTTGGTAAGCGCAGCTGGAGATACTCTATGCTTGTTAAAGATGGCGTGATTGACAAAATGTTTATCGAACCAGATTTACCAGGTGACCCGTTTGAAGTATCAGACGCAGACACAATGCTTGATTACATCAACCCTAAGCAAGCTAAACCAGAACCAGTAAGCATCTTTACTAAACCTGGCTGTCCTTTCTGTAAAAAAGCAAAAGAGCTTCTTGCAGAAAAAGGCTTCGCATATGAAGAGATTGTTATGGGTGCAGGCGCATCACTAACAAGTCTAAAAGCTGTATCTGGTCGTGACACTGTTCCACAAATATTCATTGGTGGTAAACACATCGGTGGTTCAGACGACTTAGAAAAATACTTTGCTTAATTAATAAGTAAATTAAATACCTAACGTTAGTAGGTAAAAAATAGGGGCTTTTATGCCCCTATTTATTAGAGGAAAAAATACTATGAAAGAATTGCAAACCGATGTTGTTGTTATAGGCGCAGGCACTGCTGGTTTAAGTGCTTATCGTAATGCTAAACAGTTCACACAAAATGTATTAATGATCGAATCAGGCCCATACGGCACCACATGTGCACGTGTTGGTTGTATGCCAAGCAAGTTATTGATTGCAGCCGCAGAAGCTGCACACGCAATTGAAATGGCTCCTGCATTTGGTGTTCATAGCTCAAAGCCTATCATTGATGGCAAAGCAGTTATGGCACGCGTTAAAAGTGAACGAGATCGTTTTGCAGGATTCGTAGTAGAAGCCGTAGATGAATTACCAGATGGTGATAAAATTCGTGGTTACGCTAAATTTTTAGACACAAACCGCATACAAATAGACGACCACACAATTATTACAGCAAAACGCTTTGTAATTGCCACCGGTTCACGCCCTTCGTACCCTGGCGTATTTAATAACTTTGGCGACAAACTTATTATAAACGACGACGTATTTGATTGGGATGACCTACCAGAATCAGTCGCTGTATTTGGCCCTGGTGTAATAGGTCTTGAAATTGGCCAAGCACTTAGCCGACTAGGCGTAAATGTAAAACTATTTGGTGTAGGCGGCGCAATTGGCCCACTTACAGATCCAGTCGTAAAAGACTATGCAAATACTGTTTTTGCTGAAGAATTTTTTGTAGATACCGACTCAAACGTATCTGACATGATGCAAGTTGGCGACAAAGCACAGCTAACTTACACCGACAAACAAGGTGAAAAACACACCGAACAGTTTGACTACGTACTTGCAGCCACAGGCCGAGTACCTAACGTAGATAAACTAGGCCTTGAAAACACCGGCATTGAGCTTGATGAACGCGGCGTACCGCACGCAGACACGCACACAATGCAATGTGGTGAGTCAAACATATTTATAGCAGGCGATGCAAGTAACATGCTACCACTGCTACACGAAGCATCAGACCAAGGTGCTATTGCAGGTCAAAATGCAGGGCGCTTCCCAGATGTACGTATAGGTCTGCGCAGAGCTAAAATTGCAGCTGTATTTAGCGACCCACAAATAGCAATGGTAGGCGAAAGCTACAAGCAAATTACTGACCGATTAGGCCCATGCGGTTGTTTTGAAGTAGGCGAAGTCAGCTTTGAAAACCAAGGTCGTAGCCGAGTAATGCTTAAAAACAAAGGTCATATGCGAGTATACGCAGAGCAAGGTACAGGTTTATTTTTAGGTGCAGAATTTATTGGCCCACAAGCCGAACACATCGCTCACTTACTAGCATGGGCTGTACAAAACAAAATGACCGTACCAGAAATGCTTGATATGCCATTTTACCACCCAGTAATTGAAGAAGGGTTACGTACCGCCCTTCGCGACTTAAATGCCAAACTTAAATTTGGCCCAGACATTGTAAATTCATGTATGGAATGTGGCCCAGGCGCATAACCTATTTACTACACATACAAACTTGCTAAGTAAAAGCCAAAACTAACGTTTTGGCTTTTTTTATAATTTTTTTAAGCTGATCTCTCA
>NZ_WTKW01000011.1:0-27969 GCF_011378745.1 Pseudoalteromonas sp. Z1A6 | reverse complement strand
CAGCAATTTCGACAGTGGTAATATCAAAGTTATTGAAGCCACCGATCCTTTAAATATTCAATTAGAAATTAATAAAGATCACCAGTCTGAATTTTATCAGTGGTTTCACTTTCGTCTTGAAACAACACCTTACCAATTGCATAAGTTAAACATTAATGAGCTTGATAAATCAGCTTACCCAGATGGTTGGAAAGGGTATCAAGCCGTTGCATCATATGACCGTCAAACATGGTTTCGTGTACCATCAAGCTATGAAAATGGCACATTAAGCTTTGAAATTGAACCAGAGTGCGGCAGCGTATACTTTGCTTACTTTGCACCATACAGTTACGACCGCCATTTAGATTTATTGTCTTGGGCACAAAGCCAAGGCGCTTGCCAATTAATCACGCTTGGTGAAACACTCGATGGCCGCGATATGAGTGTGCTTAAAATTGGTGAGCCAAGTGAAGATAAGAAAAACATCTGGATCACAGCACGTCAACATCCAGGTGAAACAATGGCGCAGTGGTATGTAGAAGGGCTATTGCACAAATTACTTGATGACGAAGACCCACATGCAGCTGCATTATTGTCAAAAGCAGTATTTTACGTTGTACCAAATATGAACCCTGACGGCAGCGCACGCGGACATCTGCGTACTAACGCTAAAGGCGTTAACTTAAATCGTGAATGGCAAACACCAAGCATGGAAAATAGCCCTGAAGTTTACTTAGTGCTTAATAAAATGCGTGAAGCTGGCCTAGATATGCACCTTGATATACACGGTGATGAAGCTATCCCGTATAACTTTGTTGCAGGTAGTGAAGGTATTCCAAGTTACGATGCTCGTCTTAAAGGCCTAGAAGATAGCTTTAAAGCAGCGCTTTTAACTATTACTCCAGAGTTTCAAGATGAACATGGCTATCCAAAAGATGAGCCAGGCCAAGCTAACCTTACAGTAGGCTCATCAGCTACAGCTGAAGAATTTAAAGCATTAACGTACACAATTGAAATGCCATTTAAAGATAACAACGATTTACCAGATCCTGATTACGGCTGGTCAGATCGTCGTTCATATCAGTTTGGTCAAGATACATTAGCGGCTATTGTTAATGTTGTTGATAATTTAAGATAAAACGTTTATTTGAAGGGTATCAATAGTTTTGATGCCCTTTTTACTTTTAGTAAAACCCCTTTTACAAAAAATAATAATCATATAGCAACTTCATTTCAAAACGTTTTTAACGTTTCTTCGCGGCGTATCATCACCGTATCGGTACAAATCAATCTACTTTCATTTAAATACAACTGATGTGGTGCCTTACAATAGCTCCTTAATTAGATATTTTGAAAATTAAGTGTTAACAAGGTTGGGGTACTTAAGTTAAGATTAATTAAATAATGAGTCGGGACGGGAAAGGTAAAACCTTATTTCGTGAAACTTATGTTGCGTAGTAGCTAAAGCTGAGTCTCGTAATTAAAAATAATAAATATAACTATAGAGGATATCCATGGAAGCTTTTGTAAGCGCTGTTAATGATGTTGTTTGGAGTAATGCACTCATCTATTTATGCCTAGGCGCAGGCTTGTTTTATTCAGTGTTAACTCGATTTGCTCAAGTTAGACATTTTAAAGAAATGTGTAAGCTATTATTTAGTCCTAACACGTCTGATAAAGGTATCTCATCTTTTCAAGCCCTTGCAGTATCTTTATCTGGACGAGTAGGTGTTGGTAATATCGCAGGTGTTGCAGCAGCTATCGGTTTTGGTGGGCCAGGTGCTATTTTTTGGATGTGGGTTGTTGCTTTTCTAGGAGCAAGTACCGCATACGCAGAATCTACTTTAGGCCAAATTTATAAAACAGAAGAAAACGGGCAATATCGTGGTGGCCCAGCATATTATTTTGACCGTTGTTTAGGGCAAAAATGGCTAGCTGTGTTATTTGCTGTTTCGGCAATTATTGCCTGTGGTGTTTTTCTGCCCGGCGTACAAGCAAATGCGGTAGGTAATGCGTTTACCCAAGTATTTGGCGATGGAAATATGGTCACTACTAGCTTTGGTGACGTAGGCAGCTTTAAGTTAGTCGCATTGGCAATTATCCTTATTGTTTTAGCATTTATTATTTTTGGCGGTATAAAACGTATTGCTAACTTTACGCAAATTGTGGTGCCATTTATGGCGCTTGGTTACATAGTATTGGCACTAATCGTTGTATTTTTAAACTTAGATAAAGTGGGCGATATATTTTATTTAATTATTAGTGATGCATTTACCGCGCAGGCCGGTTTTGGTGCTGCTATTGGTTGGGGCGTCAAACGTGGTATATATTCTAATGAAGCAGGCCAAGGTACTGGGCCCCATGCAGCAGCTGCTGCAGAAGTAGACCATCCTGCTCAACAGGGGTTAGTACAAGCTTTCTCTGTTTATGTTGATACCATCTTTGTGTGTACAGCAACAGCGTTGATGATTTTAATAACGCAGCAATACAATGTTGTGGGTGAGTTACCAGCAGGACAGTTTATTGTACAAAATGTTGATGCAGCCACTGAAGTAGGCTCAGCAGCCTTTACTCAAATGGCTTTATTTAGTGTATTTGGCAGTTTTGGACAAGCATTTGTGGGTATTGCATTGTTCTTCTTTGCCTTTACTACAATACTTGCTTATTACTTTATTGCAGAAACTAATATTGCATACTTAAATCGTTATTTTAAAGGCAGTATCCCGCTTGTTATCGTGAAATTTGTGATTATGTTTATGGTGGCATACGGCATGGTTAACAATTCAGGTTATATTTGGACTATTGGTGATATTGGCGTTGGCTTAATGGCTTGGATTAACATATTAGGTATTTTAGCTATTTTCTTCGTAGCTAAGCCTGCTTTATTATGTTTAAGTGATTATGAAGAACAGAAGAAAAAGGGCGGAAAAATCACATTTGACCCAGTTAAATTAGGTATTAAAAATGCCACTTTCTGGGAAAAACGCCTAGCAAAACAGTCAAAAGACGCTGAGTAATTAAACTTAGTGAGTAACTTGGATGTTTATCGTTTCTAAATCACTTATTGGTTTAAATTCAAAAAAGACAACGAGAAATAAAACAAGTACAATAAAGGCGCCGAAAGGCGCTTTTTTTATGCGTAGTATGGAGAGAAGTATGGCGATTATTCGTTGCCCAAAATGTGCAAAATCAATTTCAGATAAACATAAACAATGTCCGCATTGCGAAAGTAACATTGCAGAGCTAAACGACGAGCAAGTTTTACAGCTTCAACGCGAACAGCGAATTAAAAAAAAGCAGATGTTTCTAAATCACTCCTTTTTGGCGCTTATCTTATTTTTAGGTGGTTTTTTCTGTTTGTACTTTTTACAACCGCAAGAAGAAACGCTTCAGTGGTATGCTTATACTGCCGCAATTGGCGTAGGTTGTATTTGGTATATTATAAACCGTATTATTTTAGTGACTCTAAAAAAGAAAAAATGACATGAATATCGACAATCTTGTACAAAATATTACTCCCGAATTATTCGAACGCTTACAATACGGTGCTTCTACTGGCAAATGGCCAGACGGTACCGTTTTATCAGATGAACAAAAGCAACAAACAGTGCAGTTGGTTATGTTGTATCAAGCAAAGGTGGCTCAATCTAATGAGCAATTTACGATTGGTGCTAATGGTGAAATGATCCAAAAGACAAAAGCTCAACTACAAAAAGAATTCAAATCAGACAACGAAATAGCTAGGTTTAGTGAACATGATCTTTAAGCACCTTTTTACACCGAAGTGGAAACACCCTAAGCAACAAGTACGTCTTGATGCTATCGAAAAATTAGACATTGAACGTGATGCAACCATATTAAACACGTTAGCACTTGAAGATAGCTCAGCTGAAATACGCCGCAAAGCACTACAAAAAGTAAACGATTTACCACTTTGGTGGAAAGCGTATAAACAAGATCAGGCATTAAAAGATATAGCAGAGCTGCAAATATCAAATGCTGTTTTAAATAGCGAAAGTGCACTAACACCGCAAATTAAAAATGAATACATTGAGCGCTTTGCGCCAGTAAAAACACTTGAAAAGTTAGCGTTTGCAGAAAAAGAGCTGCAAGTACGCGTTAAATTATTAAAACGTTTAGCAAATCCAAAACTAGTAGAAAAAGCATTTAAAGAAGGTAGCGAAGAGCTACAAACTCATTTAGTTGAACTTGTTATTACTCATCAATTAATTAAGCCATTAGTAAAACATGCGAAGGGTGGAGCAAAAGCAGCACTTGAAACGCATATTGAAAATGAACGTCTAGCAATAGAAAAGCCACTTGAAGTAGAGGGTGCAACACGTATTATTTTAGCGAAGTTAAATGCTTTGCGTGAAAAAACAGACTTTGGTGTTGTTAATCTACAAGCAGGCGAGCTAATGGCTCAATGGCAAGCACTTGAGCTTAAATGGTTAAGTGATGAGCGCGTTAAGCTGCTTGATGAAAAATATACTTCGATTACCACTAAGTTAAATGCACATATTGAGCAGTTAAAAGCAGTACACGACAAAGAGCAGCAACAATTAGCACAACAGCAGCGCCAATTGCTAGCCCTTGCAACGCTTGAAGCTTTAAGCGAAGAGATTGAAAATGCATTACAACTTGGTCTTGAAACGCCAGAGCAAATTCAACAAGATTGGCTTGATGCAAAAGTAGCGCAAGCTAAGCACGCTATTAGCGAAACAGAACTTGCTAATAACACGCAATCAAAACTTGCTGTAAGTAAGCTAGAAAAGTTATTTACTCAAGTTGCTAAGCTACCTGAGCTAACCGCTGCCATTAAAGAGTACAAGCTCGCTTTTACAGCATTGTGTGAAATTAAACCAGCAGAAGACTTAGCGCAGTACGATGCTACTTTAACTGAGTTTAATAATGGCTTTAAAGCAGCGCGTAATCATTTAAATATTTTAGATGGTGCACTGCAAAGTTCGTTTAAAGCACAGCTAAACGCGCATAAAAAGCAATTTTTAGCACCAATGAATGAACTCGTTAAGCCGCTTGAAAAAAACCAAAGCCAAGCAAAACGTAAAGCACGTGATGTTAAACGCCTAATTGAAGAAGGCCGTTTTAACGTTGCTTTTGGCGTATTTAAAGGGTTTGAAGAATTATTTAATACCCTTACTGAACAATACCAACAGCCGCTTGTAAATATAAAAGCAGAGCTTGAAGCGCAACTTGCAGACGCTAAAGATTGGCAAAAATACGCTGCTGCACCAAAGCGTGAAGCCTTATTAGAAGAAGTAAGCACATTAGTAAGCGAAGAGTGTACAGACCCACAACAACGTGCTGAGCAGGTAAAAGCGCTACGTAAACGTTGGAATGAGTTAGGTCGTTTAGATACAGATGAAGAAAAGCAACAAGGCGTGCAGTTTGATGAAAAAATTGAGCTGTTATTTGCACCTTGTCGTAGTTACTTTGCAGAGCAAGAAGTACAACGCGAAGCATCTAAAGCACAACGCGAAAGTATTATTAGCGATATGCATGCACTTCATTTACAGCCTACTGCTGAGGATGACTTTGATTGGAAGCAATATGAAAGTCAATACAACCGTTTAAACAAAGCGTGGCGCAGTGTAGGTAAAGTTGATCCTAAAACATACCGTACATTAAACGATCGTTATAAAAATGAGCAACAGCAAGTACTGGCTTTATTAAACGCATTTCATAAAAGTAATGCTGCACTTAAAAATGAGCTAGTAGAAAAAGCAGAGCAGTTGTCACAAAGTGATGATTTAGCCGCTGCATGCCAAGAGTTGAAGCAAATGCAACAACAATGGCAAACCATTGGTTTTGCAGGCTTGAAAGCTGAAAATGCGTTATGGCAAAAATTTCGTCAATTTAACGATGAAACATTTACTAAGCGCAGTAGTGAATTTGAGCAGCAAAAACTTGATCAAAATGAGTCAGATAAACAAGCCGTTGCAGAACTTGCTGAGCTTGAAGCAGCACTTAGCGATGTAAATCAAAGAGCGCAGCTACACGACCTAGAAACAAAAGTGAAAGGGTACACGCAATTTAGATCGTTAGCGCCAAAAGTGACTAAGCTACTAGCGGCCATTGACGATAAACTTGCATTGCTTACAAGCAAATCAGAGCAAGCTAATTTAGATGCACTAATTACAGCACTTGAGAACAATGAAGCGTTACCAAGTCAGTACCAAGCACCGCTTAAAACAACATTAAATACTGAACAGCTTATTACGCGCATGGAAATACTAGCGAACGTAAGCTCAACTGATAAGTCACTTAGAATGGCAGAACAAGTAGCCATGCTAGATGACAAACATCGTGGCGAACATGCTGATTTAAACTATTATTTAAAACAGTTACTAGCGCTCAGTGGTGGTTCAGTTGAACCTGACACACTAATGCGACTTAAAGCGATACTTGCAGCTTAATATATACTGGTTAGTATTTTAATAAGCCGCTTTAATAGCGGCTTTTTTATAAGCATCATTACTTCATTATAAATAAAAGGGTTCTCATGAGAATTTTAGTTATTATTGCAGCGTTATTTTTAACTGCTTGTAATACCACGCAAGGCATATCAGTATATTCATTTACTAACTCAGAGGTTGAGTCTGTACTTAGTAAGCAATTACCAAAACTAAGTGAAAAAGTGAGCTTAATGGGCTTACCAGTTCAGTTTGATGTAAATGATTTGAGCGTAAACATTGGTCCAGAAAATCGTGATGTGGTTGTACTTGGTGCTGACACAAGCGCAGAAATTAACGCTTTTGCGTTAAAATACCCAGTACGTTTACAGCTTCAAATTGAAGGCAGCCCATTTTACGACAGTGAGAAAAATGCGGTGTTTTTACGTAATATTAAGTTACTTGATTCGAGTGTAGATGCCGGTGGTTTTAGCGGTAATTTAGGCGCACTTGATAGCCAAGCAATGGAAGTAATTAATGCCTTTTTAGCAGTAAATCCTGTTTATACATTAAATATGGACGATCCTAAAATGGTTTTATTAAGCAAGCTACCGCTTGATATACAAATTGTTGAAGGCGCAATTAAGCTAGTACCTAGTTTATAAGTAGATCGACCTACTTAAAATATACGTACTTATTAGCCTGACTCTCAGGCTAATAAGGTTTTAATATTATGGCGGCTCCTCGAACTGTTCCCACCTCTCGACTTTCTCGCTTTGCAAAATTAGGCTCACTAGCAACAGGTGTTGCAACCAACATGCTAGTTGATGGTGCTAAGAGCGCACTAACGGGCAAAGGTTGGGATAACAAAAGTTTATTACTACAACCTAAAAATATTGAAAAACTAGCTACACAGCTCTCACATTTACGTGGTGCTGCAATGAAGCTAGGGCAATTACTCTCAATGGATGCCGGTGACTTGCTCAGTCCTGAATTAGCTCAATTACTTGCTTTGCTACGCTCAGATGCCAACCCAATGCCTCATAAGCAACTTGTAGAGGTATTAAAAGAGCAATGGGGGGATGACTGGCTAGCGCGTTTTTCTCATATTGAATTAAGACCTTTTGCTGCGGCTTCTATTGGGCAAGTACATTTAGCTTATAAGGAGAATGGTGAGCAACTGGCTGTTAAAATTCAATATCCTGGTATTGCAAAAAGTGTTGTGAGCGATGTCGACAATGTTATTTCGTTATTAACGCTTTCTCGATTATTGCCAAAAGATCTTAATATTAAACCGCTTATTAGTGAAGCCAAAGCTCAGTTATTGGCCGAAGCTGATTATAAGCTGGAGGCTGATTATTTAACACGTTATAAAAATGCATTAGCAACTAATCCCCATTTTAAAGTACCTAACGTATATCCAGAGCATAGTACGCAGCAAGTACTTACGATGGAATATATAAAGGCTGAGCCAATTGAGAGTATTACAGAGCTACCTAATAAACAGAAAAGCTTTGTTGCAGCACAGCTAATTGATTTGTTTTTTAAAGAGATGTTTGAATTTAAACTCATTCAAACAGACCCTAACTTTGCCAACTTTCATTATCAGCTTGATACACAAAAAATTGTTTTGTTTGATTTTGGTGCAACGCGAGAAATATCATCTGAGCTCAGCCACGCTTATTTAGCCTTATTTAAAGCGGGCAGTGAAAACAACCGAGAAGGAGTGCTTCTTGCGGCTTCACACATTGGTTATTTTAAAAATGACTTGGTTGATGACTACAAAAATAACGTTATCGATTTATTTTTAATGGCATGCGAACCACTAAGAGTAAATGGTGAGTTTGACTTTAAAAATAGTGAATTGGCGCTAAAAATTAAAAATGCAGGGCTTGCTCTTAGCGCGCAATCACAGCAATGGCATACGCCACCGGTTGACGCTTTATTTATTCACCGAAAACTTGCAGGACTTTACTTAATAGCCGCAAGGCTAGGTGCAAAAATAGATGTAAAAACACTGTTTAAGCATTATTTATAGCGTTTTAATGAGCACTTAAGTGCATTTTAAGTAATGAGTGCGCTTAGTTTAAAAAATTGTCATAATGCTCGCGATATTTCGCGAGGTGCATTTATGATAAAACAATTTTTAAACGATCCTAAGTTATTGCTCAATGCAGTAGGTGAGGGCATATATGGTTTTGACCTATCGGGTAATGCTGTGTTTGTTAATCCTGCCGCTGAGCGCATGACTGGTTGGCGAGCAGAGGAGTTATTAGGTAAAAAAATACATCAATATCATCACCATACTCATGCTGATGGTACGCCTTATCCTGCGGATGAATGCCAAATATATTGCACCATGTTTGATGGAAAACGTCGTGAAGTTAAAAATGAAATTTTTTGGCGTAAAGACGGCAGTTCGTTTGCCGTTGAGTACACTTCAACACCGGTTTATCGAAATGATCAATTAATTGGTGCTGTAGCGGTATTTCGCGATATATCACTGCAACAGCAAACACAAAATGCGCTGCAAAACGCACTTGAGCAAGTAAAGCATTTAAGTGAGCAGCTAAAAGATGAAAACAACTACTTAATTGCAGAGCTTAACGAAGATTGGCAAGAATCAGGGCTAGTTGGACAAAGCCATATATTTCAAACCATGTTAGATCAAATAAAGCTGGTAAGTGAAACCGACAGTACAGTGCTTATACTTGGCGAAAACGGCACAGGTAAAGAGCTAGTAGCCCGTAACTTGTATCGGTTAAGTAAACGCAGCGAGCAAGCTTTTATTAAAGTAAATTGCGCAGCATTTACACCGAGTTTACTAGAGTCGGAATTATTTGGTCACGAAAAAGGTGCGTTTACAGGTGCAAATGAGCGTCGTAAAGGGCGCTTTGAACTTGCTGATAAAGGCACCTTGTTTTTAGATGAGATAGCAGAGCTGCCGCTTGAGGCGCAAAGTAAATTGCTCAGAGTACTACAAGAGCAAGAGTTTGAGCGCGTAGGCGGCAGTAACACACTAAAAGTAAATATTAGAGTGGTTGCCGCGACTAATCGCGATTTATGGGGAATGGTACAAAAGGGCACGTTTAGAATTGATTTGTATTATCGGCTTAATGTATTTCCTATAAAAGTGCCTGCTTTAAAAGATCGAAAAGAAGATATTCCTTATTTATGCGCGAATTTAATTACACAACTAAATAAACGACTGGGCAAACATTTAAAAGGGCTAAGTAAAAAAGCAATTACACAACTGCAAGCCTATGATTGGCCAGGCAACATTAGAGAGCTGCAAAATGTGCTTGAACGCGAAGCTATTTTATCTAATCAGGCTGTTTTACAGCTAAGCCAACCTTTACAAGCAGGTGGTGAAGTCGTTATTAACCCTTCGCTTACGCTCGATGAAGCACAAAAGCAGCATATAATCTCTGTTCTCGCGTTATCGCACTGGCAAATATCGGGAGATAAAGGGGCTGCCGTTAAACTGGGTTTGCCTGAGAGTACACTGCGCTCAAAAATGCGAAAACTGGGTATAAATAAAGATTAGCGAGAATTCGTTATATATCACGCAATTCGCTTTATATCGCGATTGTTGTTTTTGTTTATTTTAATAAGTATATAAATATCAATAAGGTAACTTAAGTTTAAGTTTGGTCTGAAAGTTGCAATAGTTTGCTTAACAACGTCATAATAAAGCAAGTACTATGAAGTTTGATATTAAAGAAGAAGACATGATCATTAAGCCCTACAACAACGAAGGGCCAATTTATATCCGCGAGCAAAAAGGTTTTTTTCAGCGCATACGCCGTAATTTAGGCTGGTTGTTAATGCTAACTTTTGTTGCCATACCTTGGATCCAATACAACGGACAACAAGCTGTATTGCTTGATGTGGCAACACAAACATTTACTATTTTTGGTTTAACACTCCTTCCTCAAGATTTTATGATTTTAGCGCTGCTGTTTATGGCGGGTGCCTTTGCGTTGTTTTTTGTAACTAACTGGTTGGGTCGGATTTGGTGTGGGTATACGTGCCCTCAAACAATATGGATGCTCATGTTTTCGTGGGTAGAGCAGCGTATAGAGGGCACGCGAAATCAGCGAATAAAGCTAGATAAATCAGAGTGGACGCTAAGTACTTGGCGTAAAAAAATAACTAAACACAGCGCATGGATTGTTATTTCTATTTTAACTTCCACCTCGTTTATGGCGTATTTTATTCCGGCTAAAAGTTTGTATATGGAAATGCTTACGTTTGAATGGTCAGGTATTACAAGTTTTTGGGTGTTTTTATTCGCTTTTTGTACTTATGGAAATGCAGGGTTTTTACGCGAAAAAATGTGCACTATTGCATGCCCATATTCTCGTTTTCAGGCTATTATGTTTGATAAAGATACGTTGCTTGTTACTTATGACAGTAAGCGAGGTGAAAGCCGTGGTCCGCGTAAGCGTAAAGCCGATCCAAAGGAGCTTAACCTAGGTGACTGCGTAGACTGTAACTTGTGTGTAGACGTATGCCCTGCAGGTATAGACATTCGAAATGGAATGCAATATGAATGTATAAACTGTGGTTTATGTATTGACGCTTGCGACGATACCATGGATAAATTTGGTTACGAAAAAGGCTTAATTAAATACGCGAGTGAAAAACAAATGGAAGGGGGGAAAACCAATCCATTTAGGTTAAAACTAGTAGGATACGGCGCATTAACGGCTTTGTTAATCATTTCTATGTTTGCATGGATGCTGCAACGTACTCCAATAGAAGCCTCGGTACTACGCGACAGAAATGCGCTCTACAGAGTGAACTATGAAGGCTTAGTAGAAAACCCTTACACACTCACTATTATTAATAAAACCCAACAAGCACTGCATTACAGCATCGCTATAGAGGGTTTACCTGGTGCAATACTCTCAAGCCCACGCTCTACACTTGTTCAACCGGGTGTTATGAAAAGCGTACCAGTGACCGTAACAGCCGATGGTTACGATATTGAGCGTAAAGTGAGTAAGCTACAGTTTATTGTAACGGCGCAAGAAGACGCCAGTATTACTATAACCAAAGACAGTCAGTTTTATAAAAACTAAGATTGATAAAGCTTCATAAAAATACAAAAAATGCCCAAATAGATATTCTCCTTGGGCATTTTTTATGTGCGGCTTTTATATGCAGTTTCTATTGCGTATTTGCACCTATATATTTCAGTGCGCTTGTTATAACGGCTACTTGTGCCAAAATACATTCTTCATCGGTGGCAGTTGGGCTATCTGGGTACACTTCAGTGGTTGTTACGAAGGGTGCATCAGTAAAGCCCATACATAAACCTAAATCGCGTGCTGCATAGTTAATCACGCCAAATTGCTCTTGCGGTACGCCTATTAGCTGGTTGTTTTCATCGCTCGGTGCAATATGGGTTACCTTTGCAACGCTTTCAATAATCACTTTTTGAAACTCTGGCTCAGGCTTTTTGGTGTCTGCAACTAAATAAAACCCATCAGGTATGTTCCAGTTAGTATTTGTAGTGCCTTCACGCGCAGCAAGTGCGGGCCTAAATTCACTGTTATCGCTGTCTGTTGTTTCGTGTAAATCAATATGAGCGATTAAGTCAGTACCTAATGATTTTACAAACGCCATAATAGCGGCTGATTCTTGAGCTGGGCTACCCTCGTAAAATGAGCGATTAGGATCAATAGCATCTGGGTTCCAACGGTTTATAGTCTCGTAACCCCAAGGGCTAATGCAGGGGGCAACAATAATATTAAACTGTTCGCAATATTGCATAGCCGATGTTTTAGCAAACCTAAGTGCGCCATGTACGCCACTTGTTTCATAGCCATGTACACCACCGGTGATTAAAACAGTTGGTTTATTAGCATTAAAGTTAGGCGTTTTTAATATATATAATGGGTAAGTACCTGCGGCGTAATTAAGCTCGCCGTATTGCTCTATATCTAAGGTGTTTTTAAGATCATTAATTAGCGTTACGACTTCGTTTTGGTAACTGCGTTTAATGCTTTGGCGTGCTAACCACTGGGCTTTATCGTTGTTATTCCATTTTTTGCCAGGTGTGCCAATCGGGTATGTGCTATTAGTCATAATAAACCTTTATATCAATTATTATTAGCCCTCATAAAAATTAGGAGGGCAATTACAATTGGTAGAATTATTTAATAAAGGTATAGCTTAACGCTGAGTAAATTAGCGTGCAAATTAAAACGTTAAAGTCATATTTTTAATAGCGCGTGTTTGCTGCGCCCTAATATAGCTTTGGTTTGCATATTCACCTGAAATACTACCGAACCGTTCGCGTTTAATATTAATTGTTAAATCACACCCTTTATTTTTATTTACTTGCGAGGTGTTAAACATATCTAAGCTTTGTAAATTTATTTCAAGGCGAGATGAATTAAGCGCAAAAAATGTTGACTGCAAAAGTGTTTCATTATTATTGGTAGTGCAACTACTGCTAAGTTCTACTTGGCTTGTACTGTTAGGATCAGTGCCATCTAATTGAACGGTAAGAGTACTATTAATACCAAAATTTTGATCGTTACTCGGGGTTAAAATAATAAAATTTAAAGGCAGTTCTGCGCTTGAATTAGCATTTATACCATCGTCTCGTGTAAATAATATATCAAACTGCTGATTATCGTCAGTGGCATTTATATAAGCTTGGTAATCAACGTCTAAAAAATCGGTATCTTTTGTAAGTACAATAGAAGTGTTATTAACAACAGCCCTTAATGAGTCGCTATCGCTTAAAACAATATTAGAGCCATTCGCATCGCCTGCATTTAGTTCTGCGTTAACACGCGTGCGGTTGCCGTCAGAAACCAGTTCAAAACCTGCCCAAATACCTTGTGTTTTTACTAAATCCGACTCTGTTTCTGACGTGCAAGCGCATAATGCTAAAATTAAAGCCGTTGTGGTAATGCATTTTTTAAGCATGTTAGCTCCTTTAAACCACTTAATTAGGCTGTAAATAATTGTTTAATTGGGGATATACCTAACAATTATATGAAGTGTAAGTTTGTATATGTGCATTGTTACACAACAAGCTATCTATAAATGTTTAAATTTGTTAACGGGTGTAAATAAAACATTAATCACCAGGTTTAAAAACTAACTTACCAATTAAATTGTTTACTAAGTAAGCATCGATTTAGCGCTAAATGTATTATAAAAGAGTATGTTACAATTAAGGTAAAGCATATCTTCATATTGAGTATTATGGCGCAGTATATTGCTACTCCAAGTTGGCTAGGCCGTTTTTTTACCCGTATTAAACACGTAAGTATTGAACAAGAGCACCTTGTTGTGCATTTTAGACGTGCTCCCGCACGAACATTTTTAATTAAAGACTTTTATAATTACTCAATACTTAAAAACCGTTTATTTAGTGCCAAAATTAATTTGTGCGACAGCAGCAATACATCAATTAGCTTTTTAAACAAAGCACAGGCTAATACTTTAAATACTGCCATTAATACACAGTTTTCGGCCATGCTTGAGCAAAAGGTAAATAACGCCAAAACTTTGCTAAAGCGTTATGCTTTAGATGAGTTTTTACGTGATAGTTCCCTAAATACACTTAATAACGATGTGTTTTCACTTGTTAAACAGTACGCTCAAAGTACAAATACATGGCAACAACACTTATCGCCAAGTAGTCTTAAATTTTTAAATATACTGAGCACCACACCCAATTCCCTTGATGCTATTGCACAGTTGCGCCATAAATATGAAAAAAAACAACTGATACTTAAAAATGATTTTTTTAATCAAGTAGAGTCAAATCCATTAACAACAGAGCAGCGTTTAGCAGTAATACGCGATAACGACAAAAACTTAGTATTAGCGGCAGCAGGCACAGGTAAAACATCTGTGATGGTCGCAAAGTCGCTAGATTTAATAGCGTGTGATATTGCAAAACCCGAGCAAATTTTGGTGCTGGCCTATAATAAAACAGCAGCTAATGAGCTTAAAGAGCGCTTTATTAAACGCGCAACACATGCAAAATTACATACCAAAGCACCCACTATTTTAACGTTTCATGCGCTTGGGCTTAAACTATTACAAAGCGCTAAAAAGCCAATCGAATTGTCAAAATTTGCAACAGACCCAGTTCAATTAAATAGTTGGTTAACGGCATGGGTGAGTAAAAAAATACAAACCGAGCCACAATTTTTAAAAGTATTTGTAGATTTACTCCATGAGCCAATTGATATATTTAGCTTTAAAGATAATGCACAGTACGAGCGATACATACGCGATAACGAATACCGCAGCCTTGCAGGTCATAAAGTAAAAAGTTATCAGGAGGTGTTAATTTCAAACTGGTTGCATTTAAACAGCGTGCCGCATAGCTATGAGGTGAATTATCACTTTGACCAAGGCACCGTGCTAAATAGGCAATATAAGCCTGATTTTTATATACCTCACTATGATATTTACTTAGAGCACTTTGGCATTGATAGGCAAGGTAATACACGTGCCGATATAGATAAAAAACATTATAACGAGCAAATTGCATTTAAGCGTAAACTGCATAAACAAAATGGCACCACCTTACTCGAAACCTTTCATTACAATTGGGTAGAAGGAAAGCTAGAGCACACTCTCGCTAAGCAATTGAAGCAGCATAATGTTGAATTAACGCCTTTAAGTAACGATGAAATATTTCATACATTAAATAACTCAGGGCAGTTACAGCAAGGGGTTGATAAGTACATAAAATGCTTACAAGCTATTCGAGTGGAGCAGCTAAGTAATAAGCAAATAGCACAGCGCATTAAACAAAGCGGTATTAAAAACTATCAACAATACGCAAACTTGTTAGTGCAAATTCATGAGGCTTATATAAATGAACTAAGCGCACAAAATGCCATTGATTTTGACGACATGATAATTCAAGCAACAAAGGCGGTGGTAAACGGAGATTTTAATATTGTGTGGAGTCACATTTTAGTTGATGAGTTTCAAGATATATCAAGCGCGCGAATGGCTTTTTTAAGTGCCATATTAAAGCATGGTAACGGAATACGCTTTACTGCAGTAGGTGACGACTGGCAGGCAATTTATCGGTTTTCGGGTGGTAACTTAGCGCTTACCACCCGCTTTAATGAGCTGGTGGGTAGCCACTCGCTTACAATGCTGCAAAAAACATTTAGATATAACAATAGTATTAGCGATGTAGCAGGTCGCTTTGTAATGCAAAACCCTGAGCAATATAAAAAGCAGATCAGCACACATACGCAAGTAACTACACCCCAAGTTATTTTGTTAGACGACTTATACCAAGGCACTAAATCGATAGAAATAAAAGTACAACAAGCGATAAGCACTATTCAAAAAAATGATGGATCAGCCAGCATTGCCATACTTAGTCGATACCGATACATGTTAAATAGCGTGCAACAGCATTTAAAAGATAAAAAGCATACAAACCTTCTCCATTTTTGGACATTGCATAGTGCCAAAGGGCTTGAAGCCGATTACTGTATTATTATTGGTTTTGAACAAGGTAAATTAGGGTTTCCGAGCGACAATCAAAATAACTTGCTGGTGGAGTCGTTATTACCAAAGCAAGATGAATTCACTCACTCAGAAGAAAGGCGTTTGCTTTATGTAGGCATTACACGCGCTAAACATAAAGCGTATTTAATTGCCGACCCTTATGCATGCTCCGCATTTATAAAAGAATTAATAAATGATGATTACCCCATTCAAATTGGTTCCGCATTATTTAATAAGCCGCAACTAAAGCAAAGAGAATGTAGTACGTGCAGTGACGGGTTAATAGTGCCCAAAACGGGCCAATATGGTGATTATTATAGTTGTACTAACACGCAAATTTGCGAAACTAAATTGCGAGTGTGCAAAAGCTGTAGTAGCCCATCGGTAGATAAAAACACATACTCACAATGCGTGAATACAGAATGTAAAACGCAGCACCCAATTTGTGAAAAGTGTGGGCACGAAATGCGTAAACGCAAATCTAAGCACGGTGAATTTTTAGGGTGCAGCGGTTTCGCTCTTAAAGAAGATAACTGTAAAAACACTCGAAAAATGAATGTTTAACGGCTAACAAGTAGGTTTACACTTGTCTATTTTATAGAACTATGTAAATAGAAATTACATTCATTAGATTGATTTTAACAAGCTATCAATGTCTAATAGAAGAATGAGCTTTAACTGTTGTTTATTATGCATTTTTTCAATAGATTCTTTTTATTAAATGACCATTATTCAGCCCCTGGTCAGGTTGCTAATTGGCGAATAAGTGCACTGCGCATTATTCTATCATTAGTAATGGTGTTATGTTTTGCTGTGGCGTGCCACACGTACACAAGCGCTATTGAATTTAACTTAATTTATATTGTTGTATTAACAAGCAGCTTTCTTGCTACTGCATGTGGTTTACTTATAGCAAGTAAGCGTTTCTATCACTTTAGCGCTCATGCACTTTTAATAGCCATTGTAGCTGCTAGCGTGTCAATGAACTTATTTTTAACAGACCTAGAGCTTGCTAAAGTGGGTTCTATGTATATGTATTCTTGCCCGATAATCGCACTTATGCTACTTGGTTATAGAACAGCCCTTGCTTATGGCGTATTAAATATTGCGCCGTTTTATATGATCATCAATAACGTTGATGTCTCGGGTTTAACCGGCATAGCTCAACAACTTCCCGACGCGGACTTATACATTACAGGGCTTATATTTTTATTTTTTAACATTTGTATTCCCCTTGCTGTAGCACGCACAATTGTGGCTGCTAAGCGTTTAAACAAAACAATGATAAGCGCTAATACACACCTTAAAGACAAAAATGAGCTTTATCGAAGCTTATTCACCGAATCAAATAAAGCCAAAATTATTGTTGACGAAAACCTTGTCATTACTGATTTTAATCAACATGCTATTGATATGTTTGGTATAAAAAAAGAATTAAAAGAAGAATGCGTTAACCTCTCTCATTTATTTCCTACTTTATCTTTTGACGATCCAAATGCGCAAAATAAAATTGTGAAGTACAAAAAAAGCTATTTTAAAGCCAGTTATCAGCAAATAACAATGAGCACAAACTACCGTGTATACGACTTTTACGATTGCACGCAAGAGCAGCTCATTAAACAAAATTTATCGATGATGGAACAAGAAAACAAACGATTACGCTTTAGAGACTCGCGAACAAGGCTACCTAATAGAGAATGGTTTGAACTGCAATGCGATAGGCTAACAAGTAAGTACCAAAAAGGTTTTTATATTGTTGTTGCGCAAAGTGCAAATAGTGAATACTTAAATTTAAAGCTCACTAAAGCCGACTCTCAAGCCTTACTGATTAACGCATACAAGCGTTTAAAAGCGATGCCAGATGAGCCGCTGTTGTGTGCTCATATAGGAGTCGGAAAGCTCGCTTTTATAATTGTGGCAAACTCGCAAAACGAGCTTGAAGATAAGCTATTAATACAAATAAAAAATACATTAGATAAAAAATATAATGTGTTTGGTACTAAGTGTCAGCAATCATTTTTATTTGGTTTTGCAAAGTATCCTGATCATGGAAAAAACAGCGCAACAGTACTTAGCAATGCATGCGAAGCACTTAAACTAGCAAATTGTAATATGGCCCTTAGTGGTTATAACGAAAAACAATCACAAGCTTTTATCGAAAAATACGAAATTTCAATGTTATTAGATGAAGCGCTTCAGCAGGGCGATTTGTCGGTGCACTATCAACCTAAAGTAGATGCAACGGGTCAATGTATAGGGCTTGAAGCCTTAGCGCGTTGGAACAGTCCAATACTGGGTAATGTGTCGCCAGTGGTATTTATTCCTATTGCCGAAGAATACAGAATGGTTAGTCGGCTAACCGACCTGATTATTCAAAAGGTGTGCGCTCAAATTGCCGATTGGACTAAAGCGGGTTTACCGAGTGTGCCGGTGGCAATAAATATATCTCTAATTGATTTTAGCCAAACCGATTTTATGTCAAAACTAGTTAAATACCTTGCCGACTTTAACGTAAAGCCGCCTCAAATAGAGTTAGAACTGACTGAAACTTCCCTTGAGGCTAACCAAGCCCATTCGTTAAAGCTTATGCAAACACTGCAATCGTGGGGTTTTACTATTTCGGTCGATGATTTTGGGGTGGGATATTCTAATATTGCACGCCTTGCCGACTACCCAATTAACAAACTCAAGTTAGATCGCTCATTAATAAGCCAAGTAACGAGCTCAAAGCGTCAAAAAAGTTTAGTTAAGGCAGTACATGCTATGTGTAAAGAGCTTGATATTAAGTGTGTAGCTGAGGGGGTAGAAACCCAAGAACAAGTAGCAATAATGGCGCAAATGGGGTGTAAAGAATTTCAGGGCTATTACTTTGCTAAACCAATGCTAGCCGAAAGATTTGCAGAACATGTTAGCCGCCATGGCTTAGTGTTTAACCCTGAAGAAGTGACAGCTCAACTTTAAATGTATTTAGTGGCCACTATATAGAACATGCTCACCTAAGAGCTATGCATGCTCTATAAAGCTAGCTTGGTTTTATTACCTAATTACAGAGTTGTTGGGCGTTTATAGTTATTTTGCACTGTTGCACAGCTCCCGATTTCCAATGCTGTATGTCTGATTGCGCAGTACAGCCTGCATCTTCAATTAAAGCAGTGTCAGCATCACATAAAAGTAATACGGCGTTATCATCTTGTACATCCACAATAAACGTGTACTCGTTAAAGGGCGTAAGTTTGCTTAAATCGTTATTAACGGCAGCTTTTAATAACTCATCAGTGGATGAATAGGATGTTTCACTAAACTTTAAAGTGCCGTCTACAGCGGTAGCAATATCTTTTAATTGCGAGGCTAAATCGGCCATTATTTCTGGATTGTTATTTTTTGAAGTGTAACAACCGCTAAGTAATACAATTAAGCTTATGCAGAGTAAGTGTTTCATGCTATTTGCTCCATACCGTCATTGTGTTGTGCTCATCGTAGCCTGTGTCTAGGTTCCAGTTTTTAATTTCACTGTAATCAGTATCTAAAAATACGGCATTGGCAATAATGGTTATATAGTGCTGAATGTTACTAACGGCAAAGTCAAAAATATCGTTGTAATGCATTGGCTCGTGCGGTGTTTTTAGCTGTTCAATAAAAGTGGAGTCTACTTCGTTTGGGCGAGGATAAAACAAACCTAAATCAGCAGCAACATGGCGTGCACAGGCAAATAACCGATAGCTTTCTTCAGCATTATTTACTACAAACTGAAAACCGTTATGCCATGTATTAAAGTTAGGCGTGTGTTGTGCGGCGTAGTGTGGGTGAACTGTTAATAAAGCATGTTGCCAAATTTGTGCAATATCGGTATCAAAATTATCGTCTTTGTTAGTACAAGACCCAATATTTTGTTGTACGCGATCAGCGTAGCCTAACTCACCTAAATTTAAACGTTGCCAAATAAACGCATCTTGGTTCATTTCACAGGTACGGTGCGCAGTTTGGTTTTGCTCATATGGGCCAACTTTTAATTCAACAACTGGATGCACCGTTATATCTGCAGCAACATGGGCCATATAACCGCATAACCAAGCAAAGCACTTTTCAAATGCTTCATCTTCAAGTGTTTTACAGTATTCAATCATGGCTTTAAGTAAATCACCCGTGCGCTCGTAATGCATTAAATCGGCCCATGCATTTTGGCTAGGCTGCGCTACAGCTAAATAAGGGTAATCGGGGGCTACACAACCTAGTTCAAGGTATGCTTGACGTTTGCTTAAAATAAGTTTTGCCTTTTTAGGCATATCCATTTTAGTGAGTGACTTGGTTTGCGTTGCAATATTAACCGCAGTAATGTGCGCAAAAGCACCTGGCATTGTCATATCCCTATGATTTATAAATAGGAGTACAGATTAACATTGAGACAGCGTTAAATAAAGTTAACTAAATGCAAGTATAGGGTGGTTAAGGCTATTAAATTAATTGTTCAACTAATTGGCCGTTTTCGTATAATTTAGCAAATTGACGTTTGTGCTCTTCAAAAAGATAAGCTCTTAGTTGCTCTTGCCCGCTATGAATTTGAGTTATTTTTGCTGCAATCCCTAAGCTACTTTGCCTAACGGGTACTATATCCATTGATATACTTTCTTTGTTAGGCAAGTTAAAGCTCATGTGCTGTAATTTGTTTAAGCTTTTTCCATTTTTCAATGGTTTTAAAAATATGCCCGTACTGGAAATTGATTCAATATTAAAACCTTGGCTTTTAATATTTAGCTCACTCCAACGCCAACTTCGCTGAGTGCCCTTTGTATCAATTACCTCTGGTGCGCTCAAAGTGGGGTTAATTACACCTAACTCATCAATTTTTAATTGCAGGGGAAACCAAAGTTGGTAATTAGCAACTTCAGCAAGCAAAGTTAAATTTGCATGGGTAAAAAGGTGAGCAATACTCGCGGGTACAGAGCTTTTCATTGTAAGCATATGATTACGGGGAGAGCGCTGCTTTGTATTTGGTTTGAATAACTCAGCTAAAAAATTTACCTCTTCATTAGAAAAGTCCATATTCCACCTCAGTTACTAAAACAATGCACCACCGTAATTTAAACAATGGATTTGATCAATAAATGCTCGGTTTAAATTTGTTTAGTCAATATTTGCGAGAGTAGCTGGCAAACTAAACAATGTATTTAAATGCAGTGCTTAACCCTATCGCTTTTCAGAGACTTGAATTATTTAACATTTATAAAAATATATTTAGGCTCAAGTGGCTAGCTGTTAAACTGCAACACATTAGTTTTATAATTTATATTAGAGTTTACATTATGATATGTGCGTTTTTACGTAATCAACAGCCTAAATTACGAGTTATGTTAGTGGCGTTACTGGGTGCTGGTTTTTCAATAAATGCAGTGGCTCAAGAGCAAAACCAAACTTTAATTTTAGTGGGCTCAGAGCTTGCAACTTGTACTAGCGCAAAGCTTAATAACTGCGAAAAAGAGACTGTTGTTGAAGGTAAATTACATAATCTATATAGGGTTAATAACTCTCAAATAAAAAACATCACACAGCACTGGCCTAATAATAACGTTGAGGCAAAAACGGCTGTATTAAAAACACTTAAAACCTTGCTAGGTAAATCGTCAAATAGCGTATCTAAAACAGATTTATTATGGCTATGGCGCGATATAAATAACCAGCAATTAGAAAGCCTGACTCAGCAAGAATACAACTTTGTATTTGATATGCTAGAAGTGCCGCTACTTGATAAAAACGGTGAGCGCTTAAAAGAGCAAGTAAATACCGATTTTAATATTGAGGTCGCGACTAATAGTATTTTACAATTTGTGTCGGGCAGTTTAAAAGTTAATAACGCAAAACCCACCATGCTTGCTATTACGGCATCGAGCCGCGACCCTTATGAGTCGGCAGATGTAGCGCAGAGTCTTTTAGCACAATCAAATATAAGCACTCAATGGTTAGCACTAACGCCAGCACTTGCTAAAGCGATTACGAGTAACTCGTGCGATGAATTACCCGCTCTCAGAAATACATTAATGAATGTGTATAACCGGGAAGCAATTTATCCAGAGTACACAAAGGCCGAATACGCTTTATGCAAAAGTGGCACTAATGCACTTGTATCACTTATTAAAAATAGTACCGGTGTGATGTTTAATAGCGGTAATGCAGCATTAACTCACAAGGTATTATTTGATCAAAACAATAATCCATACCCGTGGACGCAAGCATTGCAAACTCGCCCAGTAATTGTAGGTGAAGGCGCGGACGCAGCAATCCAAAGTAAAGTGACGGGTATGCTTACAAATACGACAAGCCTTGAGGCACTTCGTAAAGGTGAAAATAACACTAATGCTGGTGGACTTGGCAGCTTTAATTTTGGTGTTATAGATACTCAATTTAGCGAACAAAACCGCACGTTTAGACTCGCAGCTGCGCTAAATAATAGCGAAGCGAGTAATACTAAAACACAAATGCAGCATGGCTTTGGTATTGATGAAAATACAGCTTTGGTTGTTATTAAATCGCCAGAAGGTAGTTTAATAACCGTAATAGGCAAAAGTGGTGTAGTGCATTTAGCTAACCAAGGTAAAGCACCACCTGAGAGTAAGAGCTATAGCTACTCGTATTGGCCTACAAGCAGTGTAATTGAAATTACCAATAACACGTTTACTCTAAGCAAGCGCACAATAGATGAGGCGTTACCCGCTATAAAAATACCTCCACTGCCAGTGCAGCGTTTTGGCTCAATTTTAACAAATTCAAAACTGCGATCACTTACTCAAGCGATGTGCCTAAGCCAAGAGCAAAGTGCGGTAGCCCAACAAGATGAGTTTATAATTAGCCTTACTGCAACGAGTGACACGCAGTATCATCGCGTTAATGCAAAAGAGTTTGGTTGTGCGCTAAGCAATTTAGAGTTAGCTATAAAGTCGATTTAGTTACTAACCTGAGCCAAGGGTTTAAGTTTTTGGCTCTTCTCTATAAAATAGCCACCATAATGATTTAAAAGCCTAGCCAAGGCCTTACTAAAAGAGTTTTAAAATGAATAATGAAAATGACGTAATTGATACTTTAGCCGAACTAGAAAGCTTTTTAATAGATGTCGAAAACGGTGGTTTTGGACTTAAAGGTGTTGCCGGTGTTGGTATGGCTACTAATAACAAAGATGGCAGCCGTTTTGTTGCTGTGTTTGACGATAATCAAAAGCTACTTTTAGCACGCATGATTACAGAAGACGTATTCCAAACAGGCCAAGACATGGTACGTAATGGTGTAGGACGCAAGCACTAATACTGATACTAACTAGACTGAATAACTCTGCTGCAAAAGGAGTTATTCAATCTGTATTTATAAAATCAAAATATTGTAGTTTCAATTGGGATCAAAAGTCTATTTTCCAATCTAATTGGCACCATGGGTGCTCGTCATCAGCTAATATACTTTGCAATGTAGCAGCCGTATCATTTATTTTTTCAAATAAATCATGACTAAAATTAAAATCAGGGTTTGGCTCGCTGTACATTTCTTGAGTTTTAATTTTCTGCCATATACATCGACCAACCACATAACTAGTTGCATATTCTTGCCAGCTAACAAATAAGGTCTGTGCCAGTTTTCCAATATGCTTGAGGTAACACCATGCTTCTTCTTCAGTTAAAAAATTAATGGTAACACCACAACGACACAAAAAAGCATAGCGACCAATATCAAAAGCTCTAATACCACAACGAGCCAGTGAGATTTTATGTATTCCTGCCCAGTCAGACATAATACCTATAGGCGTATTTTGATAGGCGGTAAATTTATCTTCAATGTTGTATGTTGCTAATAAATCATTTCTGGTGAGTTCAGCCATGCAGCTCATAAAAACTTGGCTATTTGACGTGTTATAAAAAACATTTAAAGTTTCAATCAATTCTTCTTTTGTTGTAACGCCATAACCATTATCTAAAATACTTAAATTTCCTTTAGCAATAGCCTCGTCAGTATAGTTTTTATTATGATGTTTTAGGACATCCAATGAATAGCCATTTTGCATTGAAAGGTGCCCTGAGAGGCTAATAAGCCATAATTTTTGCTCTGAGCTTAAGTCCGTATCATCCTTAATTACACAAGGTACTTCACTTTGATTATGCATCTACAATCTCCTTTGTTGTTTGTAGTTTTAAGCATATATCGTTGTAATTAGCATGCATTGGTTGCCCAAGTTCAACGAGCTTTTCACAACACTCCACTGCAAATTCAAGTGAGTATATCCCAAGCCTCTGATCACCATATTTATCTGCAGCTAATAGTAATACGGGTATTGCTTCATTATATTGCTCTAACGCCGCTAGCGATCGGCCTTTGTAATAGTAAGCTTGTGGTAAATTAGAAAACTCGCTAATTGCAATGTTTACAAGCTTAATACAGGTATCAAAATCATCTATATCAAAAGCTAAGTGAATAAACTTTAAGCTCCAACTTGGTTGGTGTGTGATTTTTGGCATAGCTTGTTTAATCGCATAAATAGCGGCTTGTTTTACTTGCTTCTTAACAGCTTCGTTTTCGATATTTACTAATTTAGCCATTAACGCATGTAGCATTGCCCAAGCATATTGCTGTTTATACTCTAAATCTGGATATAGGGCGTAACCCATTGGTTTAGTGGGTTTTCCATCATGGTCAGTCGCTGGGAGATCTAATGTTTTGAGTTCTAATTGTGAGTATATATTCTCTTGTACAGAACCTAGTACACGAGGGGTTTTGTAAAACTTATTAGGAGATGGCTGTATTTTTTTAGCTATAGTTTCCATTATCAAATTAAAATCAATTGAGTCTGGGCAGTAGATAAATAAATCAACGAGTAGTGGCCAAGGATCTACCAGCTTTTGTAAATGAAGATTCATAAAGGCGATAAAAACGTCAAATGCTTCATCTAAGCGTTCTAGCTTAGCAAGGCATAAAGCTTGCAAATAATTACAATTAGCGTCAAAAACCAAAGAGTATGTTTGAGTCGTTATTAACGCATCTTGATAGCGACCATTTTCAAATTGCAACGTCGCTATTTTAAGCGCGTTACTTTCCTCATTTTTTTTAAGATCTTTTATGTAGTGTCGACGAGCGATAATCAAAGCAGAGCGAAGGTCTATTTCCTCAGGACGAATATAAAAATAAGAGTTTAAAAATATATAAGCTTTTTCATAATCTTTAAGGTGCAAATAACACAGACCAATCTCTTTAGTCATCTTCATCGCATAAAAACTTTTTATAAGTTCTCGCTGCGCAAGATAAATAGTGAGTGCAATATCATAGTTTTCAAGCTTAAATTCTGCGTGTGCTTGTAAATCTCGCAGGTGTTCTATGCTTGCATCGGTAGGTGGCGGTAACGAGCCAACTAACTTACTGATTTCTGTGTATGCATCCAATGTCCATAAATAGTTAGCCACATAAAGATAAAGTGACTCGTCATTATAAAATACCAAATTGACTCGCTGCATTAATATCATTAGCTGCTTTGCTGTCAGCTTAGAATATATACATTGTTCTTCTATTAAGTTACGTAACTGAAGATGCTGATGCAGTTGTTCAAAGCTAATATCCTCATCAATATTTGATGGTGATTCTATACGCAGTGGTAGGCTCTGAATATAATGGTGCAGTGCAATAGTAAGTTCACGGTAGTGATTATTTTTACTAGTGACGAGTTCGCTAGAGATTTTTATACTCTCATCTAAAAACTTAAATACCGTGGCAGATAAAAAGTAATGCTCTGACAAGAAATCAATTAAAGTGAATAAGACTTGCTGACTTTGATCAACATCCCAAAATAATGGGGCTGAAAATAATAACTTCCATTGTTCAACATCGCTACGAGATGACACATTACAATATAATTCATTGAGCGCTATTTGCAGCTCTGCAATAGAGCGAACACAATTGAGTTCAATTGGTTGAGGCTTAACAATTTCAACTTCTGTAGATGCAGAGGAGGGCGCTTCTTCATCAAAAAATGACTCGTTAGTAACCCCTTGTTTTTCGTACTCGTCTTCAAATACTTGATTGGGTGCTTTGTCTTCATTTTGAGTAGGTTGTTTAGCCTCTTTAATGGCTAACTCGTATGCTTTGCGTAAATCTTTAAATTCTTGAGGGAACTCAGCTGGCGATGTTTTTTTTAGCAGCTCTGTATAAGCGAGTTTAATAAGGCGTTTATCTGTTGTGGCTTCAATGCCTAATATTTTCCAATGGTTCATTACTTCACTCTTTATTTAATGCATGTAATTTTTTAACTGAAACTATTTTTTATTAGTTAACTTTAATAACTAACTTTAATAGCTAATTTTAATAACTAAGATAGCGCTTTATATTTTCGATCATACGTTCTATTTTGTGGTTATCGTGTGTTTCCAATACTTCCATAAATTGGCCAATCGCCTCGCCAATTTCACGCCTTTTATCTCCTAGGTTTTCTTGAAACAAGCGCTCTAATTTTGCTTTAAATGCAGTATTTACCAGTTTATCTTTAGGCAAAACCTTAAGTGCGTTAAGTCGTGCAAAACGTTCACGCAATTCACTTTCGCTCAGGCTTTCTTCATTTTCACCTACATAAGTACGGTATTTTTTGCCACTTGCAACATTAGTCACTTCAACCTCAAGTACACCATTCAGGTCGTAGGTATAAGTTAAATATAACTCTTGTACTATATTTAACTGCTCAAGCTCTATTTCTAAATCACCTAAAAAAACATTATCTTTAGGGAGGTAATGTTCACCTTGGTAAATTTTAATTAGGACTTTTTCTTGTTCTGGGTGAGCTGAATAAACAGAACGAGTTTCGCTTACGGGAATAGTTGCGTTACGCTCTATAATAGGTAAAAACTCAGACTGACCATGTTTATTATTTACCTCAACTCCTAAAGTGAATGGGCAAACATCAGTCATTATTACATCTTTTAATTCTTTATCACGTGCGCTCATACCTGCCTGAATTGCAGCACCGGTGGCAATAGCATGGTCAGGGTTATATTGGGTTTGTGGTATACGTGAAAATACACGACTAATTTGCTGCTGAAAAATAGGCATACGTGTAGCGCCACCAACAAGAATAAGCCCATCAACGTCTTCAAGTGTTAAATCGGCGTCAGACATAGCACGGTTAATAGGAAACTTAATACGTTCTATTAACTCGCTACACAATGTACGGTAATCTTCGAGCGTGAGAGTATATGGGTATGTTTTTTCTTTATATTCAAAGTTAAAACTCGCTACTGGCTCGTTAGTTAATTGGCACTTTAAGCGCTCACACAAAGACCAAATATTACGATTTTCACTATCTGAGAAAAAACCTCTGTATAAATCATTTTTCTTATAAAGGTCTTCTTCAATTACGTTAGTAAAGTCGTTACCGCCTAGGTAGTTATCACCTGCTGAGGCGTGTATTTCAAAAATATCGTTAAACACCTCAATAACCGACACATCAAATGTACCGCCACCAAGGTCCAGTACTAAGTAAGTTTGCTCACAGTCTTTATTATCGAGCCCATAAGCGAGTGCTGCGGCGGTGGGTTCGTTAAGTAATCGCTCAACTTTTAAACCTGCAAGCAAAGCGGCTTGTTGCGTTGCTTGGCGTTGTTTATTATTAAAATAGGCAGGTACCGAAATAACAGCCTCAGTGATTGGCTCTTGCAAATAATGTTCGGCTTGCTCTTTTAGGCTTTTTAATAAAATGGCAGATAATTCCGTTGCGCTATAATTTTGTTCGCCCAATGAAAAGGTTTTATCAGTGCCCATAAAACGTTTAAATTCTGAAATGGTATGTGCAGGGTGTGTTGCTAATCGATCCCTAGCGGCTTGGCCTACAAGAATATAATTGTCTTCCGACAAGCCAACAATTGAAGGGACGAGCACATTGCCCTCCATATCTGGAATTAGCTTAACGGCGTTATCTTGCCAAATTCCAACTACGCTATGAGTTGTACCGAGATCTATCCCTATCTTCATTTTATTTCCCTTACAGAATGACTTAAATCATCGCTATGCTAAGTTACTTAATACAGAACCTTAAATTCAACTTAGTTTCGCA
>NZ_WTKW01000109.1:0-12349 GCF_011378745.1 Pseudoalteromonas sp. Z1A6 | reverse complement strand
GTTTGGTCCGTTCATTGGGTTTTCTCTAATTAATTATGGACGTGTTACTTTTCAGCATACTTTTGTTTAATTGCTAAAATTTCTTCTTGAACTGCAAAAAAAGCATCCACTACTGCGGGGTCAAAGTGCTTCCCACTACCTTCTTTAATAATGGCAAATGTTTTTTCTTGTGAGAATGATTTTTTATAAGGACGCTTTGACGAGAGAGCATCAAATACATCAGCAATAGCAACTACGCGTGCTGCAATTGGAATTTCACTACCTTTTAAGCCATCAGGATAACCAGAGCCGTCCCACTTTTCATGATGTGAGCGTGCAATAATTTCACCGAGTTTAATAACCTCAGAATCAGAACCCGAAAGTATGCTAGCGCCTACAACGGTGTGCTGTTTCATTATTTCCCATTCTGCAGCATCTAATTGTCCTGCTTTTAGCAAAATATGGTCAGGTGTAGAAATCTTTCCGAGATCGTGCATCGACGCTGAAAATAAAATATTTTCAACTGTTCCCTCATCTAACCCTACACTGCGTGCAACGGCCTCAGAATACAAACTCATGCGTTGAATGTGCGCACCCGTTTCTTCATCTTTGTATTCAGCAGCTTTGGTTAGTCTATTAATTGTTTCTAGTGATGCGGCTTTAATGCTTAGCATTGCTTGCTTTAATGATTCAGTTCTTTGAGCAACTTCAGCTTCTAATTGTTTCTGATAATTTGTTCTTAAATCGTTATAGTCTTTAATCTTAAGAAGGGACTTAACGCGCGATAATAGCTCGTTTTTATCTACAGGCTTTGTAATAAAATCATCGCAACCAGCATCAATCCCTTTAACTCGCTCTTTTGTCTCTCTTAAAGCAGTAATAAGGACGATAGGTAATAGCTTTAATAGGGCGTCTTCTCTAACACGGCGTGTTACTTCAAAACCGTTCATACCGGGCATCATTATATCAAGTAAAATAAGGTCTACAGGTTGTTGTGCTAAGATATCTAATGCTTGTTGCCCGCCAGTCGCTGTTACTGTTTTATATCCCTTGGGTTCAAGATAAGCTTGCATGAGTTCAATATTTTGAAGGTTGTCATCTACAACCAAAATTAAAGGGCTATCTTTCATTAACTGTTCCTGTGTATCAAGGTTTAAATAATTGTAGTCATTACTTTATATATAAACTTATTTGTTGAGCAAACGTGCGTGTATCTATAGGTTTAGAAATATACGCACTGTTAGGTATACACAGTAATTGGTCTATATCTGCGGGTAAAACAGAAGCGGTAACAAAAACAATAGGAATATCTGCCGTTTCTTTTTCATCACGCAAAATTTTTGCAACTTCTGTTCCAGACATATCTGGGAGTTGGACATCTAATATAATAATTTTTGGAGTTTCACGCTTTATTGTTAAAAGCGCATCTCTTGCATTCATAGCAGTGAATACTTCAAAATTTGCCATGAGTAAAAGATCTTCCTCTAGCAATAGGTTATTCGCATTATCATCAACTATAACTATTTTGGTTTTCATTATGCTTTACCACAGACTTTTGTTTAATTGGCAAAGTTATACGAACCGATGTGCCTTTATTAACACCTTCAGATTCAATAACAAACTCGCCTCCATGCAACTTTACTAGACTTTTTGCGATTGGCAGCCCAAGTCCTGTACCTTCTGTTAATCTAGAATAGGGGGTTTCTATACGGAAAAAACCTTCAAATATTTTTTCCATATTTTCAGCAGCAATACCTATACCCGTATCCCAAATTATTATTTCTATTTCTGTATCAGTATGTCGTGTTTTAACGCCAATTTGACCCTCATCGGGTGTAAACTTCACTGCATTTGAAAGCAAATTATAAAGTATCTGTTTAACCTTAAGGGAGTCAGCTTCAATTGGTGGCAAGTCATCAGCAATATCAAGACACATATTTAATTTTTTCTGGTTAGCTGTATCTGCTGTAAGCCCTGTAATTTCGTGCAATACTTGGCGTATCGGCAAATGAGAGATGGTGAGACTCATTTTGCCTGCTTCAATCTTTGCCATATCCAGTATTTCATTAATAAGTAACAGTAAATGTTTGCCGCTCACCAATACATTTTTAACATACTGTTTTTGTTTGTCATTTAAAGTGCCAAATGTTTCATCGTAGAGCACCTCAGAAAAACCATTTATAGAATTAAGTGGGGTTCTCAGTTCATGCGACATATTTGCTAAAAACTCTGATTTAACTCGAGCAGCACTTTCCAAGTCACTCGTTAGCACTTCTAGCTCTTTATTCGCTTTTACGAGTCCTTCTTGAATTGCGTTACGTTCAGTAATGTCCTCGATAGACAATAAAATAATACGATCTTTTGACTGAGTACGTTTAATTTGCCTTGCGTTGAGCAGCATTGTACGCCAACCAATTGTTTTAAAATTGTGCTCAACTTTATAATCATCAAAGCTCGTTTTTTGAGGCAATATGGTTTCTAATAATTCACGAAGCTTGGGAATGTTCCATTGATTATTACCAAGGTTGTATATTAGTTTCCCGACTGTGTCTTTATGATTAGCGCGAAAAAACTCATAAAATGAGCGGCTTGCTGTAACTACTCTTAAATGTTGGTCTAAAACAATCAGTGGTTCTCGAACCGTGTTTACAATACTTTCGGAGTATTCTAAGAGTTCTTTCTTGGTACTTATTTTATTCACTATCTAGATCCTTTGTACCATTAAGGGCTGAACAATTTTATAAACGTTTAAAGGATAATTAAGGTTCAGCAATACTTGAATATAGCTTTATTTTTATAATTCGTTAGCTAAAAGCAATGCTTAATAATGTGTTTCAATGTTTGTGTGTGGTTTTAACTAATATAAAAGGCGTAACCTGATAAGTGATATCTGAGAGGAACTATTTAACATTAATCTTTGTTCAGTAAACAGCAACAGCTGATTAATAGCAAGAGGTTCATAATTTAACCTGCATATTATTGTTGTTTATTGACTATAGTGAGTTTTTTAAAGGTAAAAAGTATTAGTTTTAAGCGAGATAGGGTTTTAACGGGGAACGTATTTAAACTGAATTTTGGGTCTAAATAGTAAGTATTGATGTAGGTATTAATGTTTAAATTAATGCCTACATCAATATTTTAATCAGTCTATAGATTTATAAACCGCTAATGGGTGCGAGGTACTTAGTGATACATGCACTTCGTCGCCAGGGTTTACCACAACTTCATGGCTTACTCGGCTAGTTACAACCGTAGAGCACGCAAGTTTTACAGCGCACAAGCGGCTGCCACCTTCAAAACGTACCCAAATTACTTCGCCGTTATTGCCAACACTGCTTTGTACAAGTAACACATCATCTGGTCGAAGTAGTACATCAACGTCGCCACTTTCACAGTCAACGCCATGAGCGGGAGCATTACCAATTGAGGTAGTGGCTTGTCCTTGGCTAAATTGGCCGCTAATAAAGCTGGCTTCACCTAAAAAGCGTGCCACAAAGCGATTATTTGGGGTACTAAAGCAGCGCTCGGGTGTATCGATTTGCTGAATTTTGCCGCCTTTAAGTATACCAACACGATCGCCAACTGAGAGTGCTTCTTCTTGGTCGTGTGTTACCCAAATCGCAGGTACGCCAGCTGCTTTAAGTGCGTTTCTAATATCCCAACGAAGCATGTCTTTAAGGGCGGCATCTAAGTTTGAAAGCGGCTCATCAAGCAATACAAAATCAGGTTGGTGGGCAAGGGTTCGCGCAAGTGCAACACGTTGCTTTTGTCCGCCAGAAAGCGTTGCTGGTTTTTTATCTCTAAAATCGCTCAGTCCAAGTAGGTTTATCCAATACTCAGCAGGGGCTGTATCTTTTAATCTAAAGCAAATGTTTTGCTGTACGGTTAAGTGCGGAAATAACGCAAAATCTTGAAAAACCATACCTACACTGCGTTTTTCAGGAGGTATTGTTAATTTGGGTGTAGCGCGCCATTTACCTGTGTTTATTTCGCCTTCGCTAATAGGTATAAGGCCAGCAAGGGCTTGTAAAATTGTACTTTTACCACAACCTGTTGGCCCTACAAGCATAAGGATTTCGTTTTCACCCAGCGATAAGTTTAAATCGCTTACTACGCGGTTACTGCCATAATCTATAGACAACTGACTTACAGATAGCATTGTTTCTTAAATCCTTAATGTTCAAACTGGTTGCGTTTTTCGCCAGACATCATAATAGCTAACCCGCAGGCAGATATCACTACTAACAATAATCCAGGAATAGCAGCGCGACCAAAATAGCCCGCTTCGTATACACGCCATAAATATGTAGAGAGGGTTTCAAACCCTGTTGGGCCAAGTAGTAGCGTGGCTTCGAGTTCGCGCATTGACTCTAAAAATACCAGTGCTGCACCGGCGATAATACCGCGCATAGTTAAAGGCAGTGTTATACGAGTAAATACTTCACGTGGGCTTGCCCCTAATACGCGCGCAGACTTTACTAAGCTTGGATCTAAGTGTTCGGTGCTTGTTCTAACAGAGCCTACAGCAAGTGGTAAAAACCGCAGCATATAAGCAATAATAAGCAGTCCTAGTGTTTGGTATAAAAACGGCAACTGCAATCCACCGTAAACAAGCGCTGTGCCCATTACTATACCCGGAATACCAAAACCAAAGTAAGTAACACGCTCCATTATACGACCCGCTTTTCCACTCAGTGCGGCATGTGCAACGGGGATCGCAACGATAACGGCTACAATTGCCGCAATACCCGACGCATACGTAGAGTTCCACGCAATATTAAAATCAAATGAGCTAAAACCATCACGAGCTAACCAAAGCGAAAATATAGCCAAAGGCAAGCCAATAGCGAGCAGTAAAACAGGTGCAAACGTAATAAATATTGCACTTAACTGTAGTTTGCTTGGGAATAAAATTAACGGGCGACCTTGGCGCTCAGGGGCTGTTTTTATTTGTGATTCAACTAAAAGTAAAAAGCCAACAATAACCATCAGTTGAAGCGAAAGCATGGCTGCACGGCCCAACGCAAAGGCGTTGTATTCAACGTATATAACACGGGTAAATGTATCTAAACGCATCATTGCGGGTGTACCAAAGTCTGACAACGTATAAAGCGCTACCAGCAATGAGCCTGCGGCTATGCCGTTTACTACACGCGGTAATATGACTTTAAATATGCTTTGTGTCATCGACATACCCAGTGTACGCGCGGCGTTAACCATACTTGCATCAAGGCTTAGTAAGGACGAGCGAGTGGTCATCATTACAAATGGAAATGTGTATAAGGTCATTACAATGGCGGCGCCCGT
This sequence comes from Pseudoalteromonas sp. Z1A6, assembly GCF_011378745.1. Classification (NCBI taxonomy): domain Bacteria; kingdom Pseudomonadati; phylum Pseudomonadota; class Gammaproteobacteria; order Alteromonadales; family Pseudoalteromonadaceae; genus Pseudoalteromonas; species Pseudoalteromonas sp. Z1A6. The sequence continues at coordinate 7,063 of NZ_WTKW01000109.1, read as the reverse complement.
TAAACCATACATAGAAGGGGTTTCTATACCGGTTAACGTGTTTATTTCGCCGCCCGGACCAAAGGCCGCGTACAAGGTAAACGCACCTATATAACTGGGAACAGCTAAAGGCGCTGCAAAAAATACCAGCCATAGTTTTTTAAATGGTAAATGCACATACGCACTAATAAAGGCCAGTGGCACACCAATTAAAATGGAGCCTAAAACCGTTAACCCCATTAGGGCTAAGGTATTACCTAAAATTTTTAAATTATGACTATCAAAAACGGAACTTGCATCGCTTGCAAGCACTATTAATACATAAACAGGGGTAAGCGCAACAAGCGCTGCAAGCAGCGCCATTGGATAAGAGGCAGGTATTCTCATTACAATACGCCGCTGCTACGCATCAAATCTATAGTAGGGCGTAAATCAGCAAGCTGTGTTAAATCTACTTTAGGTGGAGAAATATTAGCAAGTGATGGTAAACCCTCAGGTTGGGTAATACCATTTACTAACGGAATTTCGTACGCTTCACTGGCTAAGTAACCTTGTACTTCTTTACTTAGTAAGTAACGCATAAAGTTAGTAGCAAGCGGATCGTCGTTAAGCGCTAATACACCCGATGCATTAACTAAACAGCCCGCATCATTTTGTGTAAATGCTAAATCAAGCTTAGCATTAGGCTTGCCTGATTTTAAACGCAATGTGTAATAGTGATTAGCAAAACCAATATCAACTTCACCGCGCTCAACGCCCATAACAACACCTAATTCTCCAGCGTATGTTTTAGCGCGTTTTTTAATCTTTTTAAGCCACTTAGCGGTTTTGTCGTCGCCTTCTAAAATTCGCATTGCGGTTACAAATGATTGAAAAGAAGCGTAGGCGGGCGCCCAACCAATACTTAAATCGCTGTCGGCAATTTCCATAATACTTGTTGGAATTTTATCTTTGGTCAAACGCGACGTGTTATATGGCAATGTACGAATACGGCCAGTTACTGGAGCCCACTCTTTATATCTAAATTGTGGTTGTAACTGAGCAGATAAATCACTTGGGATAGGTTGTGCAAGGCCTGCATCGGTTACTAAACCAATCGCGCCTGAATCAACCGCCCAAAATAAATCAGCGCGGCGAACGCCGGCTTTAGCTTCTGCAACAATCGTATTTGCTAAAGCAGCAGTAGGACCTCGGCGTATACCGAGTTTAAAGTCTGGATTTTTTTTCTGGATTGCTTGCAATACGTTTTCATACAAACCACCTTCGCCTCGGCCTAAATAAAGAGTTAACTCGCCTTTAAGCTTTGGTAAATCATCAACAGAAACTGGGTTTGCTATATCAGCGGCTAGCGCACGAGAAAGAGGCAGTGGCAATGAGCCAACCACCCCTAACGCAGCTAGGCCTTGAATAAAGGTCCTACGCTTCACTTAAAATACATCCTTACGGGCTTTTTCGGCTTTTTCTATTAAAACCTTAGCGCGGTCTAATTTTGTTTGCATATCACTGATCACATCGCGTACTTCATCGACGCTTTTGCTGTTTTTAATTGCTAGTGGCAGTGTTACGTTAAAGTCTTTTTCCAGCACTTCAACTAGGTTAGCGTCTTGCTCAATAAGTGTACCTTCAACGCCTTCAAACAGGTGTAGATAAGTATCGTGAACAATTTCAGTTGCTTCGTCTTGTAAACGCTCAGCAAATTTAGCTACTACACGGTCTAATTTGTGCTTAATTTCATCAATTGTGGCACTTTGTGTCATTTCTTTTGTAGCGGTAGCTTTTACAGTGTCTAACAAGCCTTTTTGCTGGAATTTTGCAGCAAGCTTAACAGCCCCAAGGCCTTGCCACAAGGCTATGTTCATCGCTTTTTGTTGTTTACGAACTTCCTCAGCAGGCTGTTTATTATCAATGGCCATTTTTACGCCATAAAGACCCTGCCAAATAGAAGCGTATACCGGTACGAAGTTAGTTTCTATTGCGCTGTGAAACTTAACTGATTCCCAATATTCAATTAAATCATCAGTTTTTACAGCTTTTGCGCCTTTAGTGTCGTAGTCGCTTACCATGGTATCAACTTTGCCTACCATCCATTCTACTTCTTCTGCGTAACTTTTAAGGTTAGCTTGAAGATGATTAACATGCTCGCCAATAGGGCCGTTAGCTAATACTGGTTGAGCCATAAACGCCGAGGCTAGTAAAAGGCTTGCACCTAAAGTTTTGGCTGGTTTAAATAGTAATTTCATAGCAAAGAAGTCCAAAAAGGTAATTGTAAATGATAGACATTATCATATAGCTAATAGTTAACGAGATCAATAACCACAAACTCGCTTAATAGATAAAAACACTAAATGTAGCGGTAGGTTACAGAAAATAGCCCTATAACCTGTATTAGGATTAGTTATTGAGACCGGCTATTAAGCGTAATGCTTGCCTTTAATGGCATTGTAAATGGCATCACACAGTGTTTTTATACTGGTGTCGTCACTTATATACGGTGGCATAAGGTAAATTAGTTTACCGAATGGACGTATCCATACGCCTTGCTCTACAAAATAAGCCTGAATTTTAGCAACATCAACATTGCCAGCAGCCTCGTTTAGCTCAACAACACCAATAGCACCTAAGGTACGTACATTGGCAACCGCATCTAGTTCACTGCATTTATTAAGTTGTTGTAGTTGGGTATTTATTTGCTTTATTCGTTGTTGCCAGTTTTGCTCAAGTAATAAATCAATACTTGCGCAGGCCGCAGCACAGGCAAGCGGGTTGCCCATAAACGTAGGGCCGTGCATTAAAACACCTGCTTCACCTTCGCTTATGCCAATGGCTATTTTATCACTTGTTATAGTGGCCGATAGCGTCATTGATCCGCCAGTTAATGCTTTACCAATACACATTATATCGGGCTCTATATTGGCGTGCTCTACAGCAAATAATTTACCTGTACGGCCAAAGCCAGTGGCTATTTCGTCGCAAATTAGCAGTACATTATATTGGGTGCACAATTTACGAACGCAGGCTAAATAATCGGGGTGATAAAAGTTCATCCCACCCGCGTTTTGTACAATAGGCTCAATGATAAAGGCGGCTACTTGGCTGTGGTTTGCTTTAAAGTATTCTTCAAGCTCTTTGGCTTCAGCTTGGTTAAACTCGCCCCCAAATTGACTAACCGGTGCAGGTACAAAAACGTGTTCAGGTAAAAAGCCTGAATATAAACTATGCATTGAGTTAACGGGGTCGCATACGCTCATGGCTGCAAAGGTGTCGCCATGGTAGCCCTTGTAAGGCGTCATTAATTTTTGTTTTGTTGTAATGCCTTGGCTTAACCAATACTGCAGCGCCATTTTTATTGCTACTTCAACACTTACCGATCCGCTGTCGGCTAAAAACACTTTAGTTAAACTCGGCGGCGTTATATTTACTATTTTTTTGCAAAGCTCTACCGCGCTGTTATGTGTAATACCGCCAAACATAATGTGGCTCATATTATTAATTTGCTCAATCATGGCGTTATTTATAACAGGGTGGTTATAGCCATGTATTGCGCTCCACCACGAGGCCATGCCATCGATTAATTGCTCGCCAGTTTCAAGGTGAATAATGTTGTGATTTGCATGTGTAACGGGATATACCGGAATTGGCTTAGTCATAGATGTATATGGATGCCAAATGTGCTCACGATCAAAATCAAGGTCAATCGCATTCTTTTTAATCATATGTAAACTTTAACTTGGTGGGCTTCGTTGACAATGTTACTTCAACTCGTAGACTAAGCCAATATCACCGTTGAGAAAAAATAAGAGAGTATTATGGAACTTGCACCTGTTCGTCACAATTGGACCCACGCTGAAGTTAAAGCATTATTTGAAATGCCATTTAACGATTTACTTTTTAAAGCCGCATCGGTTCACCGTGCTAACTTCAACCCAAATGAAGTGCAAATTTCTACGTTGTTATCAATTAAAACAGGCGCTTGCCCAGAAGATTGTAAGTACTGCCCGCAGTCGGGGCATTACCGAACAGATTTAGAACGCGAACGCTTAATAGAAGTAGAAAAAGTAGTAGAGCAAGCGCGCCTTGCAAAACAAAAAGGCGCGACCCGTTTTTGTATGGGCGCTGCATGGTCAGATCCAAAAGACAGAGACATGCCATACATTTCGCAAATGGTTAAAGAAGTAAAAGAGCTAGGGTTAGAAACCTGCATGACGCTGGGTAAACTCACTAACGAAAAAGCTCATGAACTTCGAGACGCTGGGCTTGATTACTATAACCATAACCTCGATACATCGCCTGAGTATTACGAGCAAATTATATCAACCCGTACTTTTCAAGATAGATTAAATACCATTGACCACGTACGCGATGCCGGTATGAAAGTATGCTCAGGCGGAATAGTCGGCATGGGCGAGCAAGCAAGCGACCGCTTTGGACTACTTATGCAACTAGCTAATTTACCACAACAGCCAGAAAGCGTGCCTATTAATATGCTTGTAAAAGTTAAAGGCACACCGCTTGAAAACATAGACGATTTAGATCACTTTGAATTTGTACGTACCATTGCAACAGCGCGTATTATGATGCCACATAGCTATGTGCGTTTATCGGCAGGGCGTAACGCCATGAACGAGCAAATGCAATCAATGTGCTTTTTTGCAGGCGCTAACTCAATATTTTATGGCGATAAACTACTTACCACCGAAAACCCAGACGCTGACGCCGATATGAATCTAATTAAAAAATTAGGCATGAACCCAGAAAAACGTCACGACTATTCAGACGAAGCAGTAGAAGCCTCGCTTTCATCGCAAGTGGCCGATAAAGCAACCTCTGAATTATTTTACGAAGCGTAGGCTTTTTATAACTATGCCTTTTGATTTTATAAATACGCATCTGCAGGCTCGCCTGCAAGATGCGCTGCTTCGTAAACGCCACGTAGTAGAGCATTCAACCGCGCGTACCATAACGGTTAATAATAAAACCTACCTTAACTTTGCCAGTAACGACTACTTAGGTTTTGGAGATGAGGCTGTTAACCTTAATCACTCCCACGCATTAGGGAGTCACAGCTCTGCTTTGGTTACGGGTTATCAGGCGCAGCAAAAAGCGCTCGAACAATACTTATGTAAGCAATTGGGTTATGGCGCAGGCATGTTGTTTAACTCAGGGTTTAGCGCTAATAGCAGCGTAATTAAAGCGTTGTTTCAAGATAAAGCGGCTGCGCAAAACAGCGCTATTTTTCAAGATAAGTTAAATCATGCAAGCTTGATTGACGGGGCTATGCATTCTAACGCGGCATTAGTGCGTTTTAATCACAACGACATGAACCATTTACGTTCACGGCTCGAAAAATCAAAAGCGCAAAACAAGCTAATTATAAGCGAAGGCGTATTTTCGATGGATGGCGATACCGCGCCTCTTAAAGAATTACTCGCACTTGCAAAACAGCACAACGCATGGCTGATGATTGACGACGCACACGGCTTTGGTGCATTAGGCAAAACCGGTTTGGGCAGTTGCGAAGCGTTTATTACTCAAACGCTGCCAGATATATTAATCATTACCTTTGGTAAGGCAGTCGCCAGTAGTGGCGCGTGTGTATTAGGCAGTAAACAGTTTATTGATTACATGCTGCAATTTAATCGCGATTACACGTATTCAACCGCTATGTCGCCGCTTATGGCAAGCCACACACTTGCGCGTATTAAAAGCATAAAAACAGCTGATGATAAACGCGATAAGCTAAATGCCAATATTGCATTATTTAAACAATTGGCAAAACAGCAAAGCATAGCGGTAATGGAATCAAATACTGCTATTCAACCCATTGTTTTAGGCTGTGCTGAACATACTTTAAAAGCGGCTGAAAAACTAAAGCAAAATGGTATTTGGCTTACTGCAATTAGGCCCCCGACGGTTGCACATAATACCTCGCGTTTGCGCGTTACACTTACTGCCGCCCATACAAAGCAAGATATAACCACGCTTATTGAGCACTTAAAAGGCGCAATAGCATGATTGCCCAAAAACTTAGCAATACTAGCACTGCGCAAAAGCAGAAATATATAAACACGCCTGCAACGCTTACAGCTATAAAAAATGATTCTAATGGTGTTAATATCCATAAAAATGTGGGTAGCAATACTTTAAAAAAATCTACACAAAGTAAGTTTTCAAAAGCGGCCGATGGCTACAGCAAGCATGCTAATGTACAAAAACAGGCTGCAAGTGATTTATTTAAACTAATAAACACGCAGCAACACAATAAAAACAAGGTATGTGTAGATTTAGGTGCAGGTCCACTTGTTAATACGCACTCATTACAAAGTGTATTCGGTAGCGTTATAGCAATGGATTTAAGCTTAAACATGCTAAAAAGCAGCGCATTAAACACGCAACGTATTTGCGCCGATATGGATAACTTACCGCTACAAGCAAGCAGTGTTGATGTAATTTATAGTAATTTTGCAGTGCAGTGGTCAGCTAATTTTGAAAAGCTAATGCAATCGCTTTACCGTGCTTTAAAACCTGGTGGAAAAGCGTATATAAGTACAGTAGTTTCAGGGTCACTTAATGAAATTAAAACAGCCTTTGCAGCGCTTGATTCAAACAGCCATATAAATACATTTAATAGCGAGCTATATATAAACCAATCAGTCCAAAAGGCAGGTTTTGTTATAAACAGCGCACAAAAACTGGTTTATACCGATACTTACTCAACGCCTTTAAAAGCCATTAAATCTATTAAGGCTATTGGTGCGACAACGCAAAATCACAGTAATACACGCCGTGGATTACTTACAAAGTCGGCACTTCAACAGGTATGTAATGCATACCCACTAATAAACAACAAAGCATGTGTGTCTTATCATGTGTTATTGTTATCATTAGAAAAAGACTAAGGTCTGTTGATCTTTCAAGGTTAAATTTGCAGCAGTCTGTTTGGTATTTAGGCAAGGCAGAGCCTATACAGTGTGGTTATTCCCCATAAATAGGCGATAACGTAGCATTAATGCCTAACAGGCGCTGCCCAAAGAGTTCTGCCTAGGGGCTATTTACTCTTTGTTGCTCGGTTTTGACTTAGCCCACT
>NZ_WTKW01000108.1:0-12455 GCF_011378745.1 Pseudoalteromonas sp. Z1A6 | reverse complement strand
AATCCTAACAAGAGAATTTTTTTTTTCATAATTTAATCGCTTTCTATAAAAAAAGGGAAAAGCGCTGCTTTCCCCTTTTATAGTTTAAATATTACTTAGATGAATCAATTAAATCAACATCAGTGTAATCAACTACGTCACCATCAATGTAAGTAATTGAAAGACCGTTTGTTGTTTTAGCTGCAGTACCAAAAGACATCATCATCTCATTGTACATAGCCATAACGTCACCAGTGTAACCTGCACTTTCATTACCAGTAATAGACAACGTGTAACCCATTGCATTATTTACTGTAATAGTTAAAGCACTTGCTTCTTCCATGTCGCTGTCAAGGTATGTAGTCATTACTTTAAAGTCTACATCACCAGAAACACCCTCTAATGTAATAGAGCCTGAATCTGTTGCATCATCAGCTGTAATACTTAACATACCAGTGAAGCCAGAATCACCATCCATGATTTCAACATGGTTAGCCGTTTCAGTCATTATGATTTCTGCATCATCTACATTGTCAGCAGTTACTGCGCCATCAAAAGTAAATACTAAACATGAATCGATTTGAGTAGCATCAATTGTACCGGCTGCAAAATCAACACAATCTGTAAGTGCTTGTGTTTGTGTAGCAGCAGTAACAAGCTCAACAGATACGTCATTCTCACCTTTTAATGTAGCGCCCCAAGCAACAACAAGCTTGTCGCCTTCATAAGAAGCCGCTGCATTAATCATCTCACCTGTAGTAGCATTGCTAAGCATTAGCGTAAGATCATCTAAGCTGTAAGCATAGTCCCAATCAGCATTGCGAGTTGATGTGCCTGTACCTGAGTTATTACCCATTTCAGCTAATTCATCAATTACGTCTGCAAGAATATCTGCTGCATCAGCAACTGCATCAGCACCAGTGCCTGTAAGCACAGTCATAGTCGATAATGACTCTGATGTAGCTTTAACAGAAGTTAGTACTTCAAGTTTTGCAACTGCAGTTTCAGCAGCAAGCTGTAGATTATAAGCTGTTACAAATTGCTCGCTAGCTAGTTCACCTTGAGCTACAGCAGCTGTTTGCATAGCTGTAAGCGCATCAATCATTGCTTGTGCGCCTTCGCCTTCAAGAGCTAAGTATTCATTCGCAGCAACAAGTGCTTGCTCAATAGCAATTTCAAGTGCATCAACAGCAGCAGCAAAATCAGACGCAGCAGTAACTGCAGTCATCGCAAGCTCTTTTGCTTCAGCAGCGTTTGCAGCTGTATCTACCATTGCATTTTCTGCGTTAGCAAGTGCGCTAGTAGAAGCCGCTTCAGCTGTGTCTGCTACTGATTTTTTCTCATCAGCAACGTCTGCAGTGTCTTCAGCAACTAGTTTTGCTGCAGCAAGAGCAATATCAAACGTTTCAATCGCAGTTTCTGCTTCTGCTACTAGTGCAGCTAATGCAATGTCGTATGCAACTGTGTCAGTTACAGCAACAGATGCGTCTGTTTGCAACGACGTTGCAGAATCAAGAACTTGTTGGTAATCAGAGCTTTGAGTAACTAACGCTTTTGCAGCAGTTACATAGCCTTGTGATTTAACAAAAATAGAACCCGCTTTAGCTGTTAAACCAGCTGTAGCAGCTTCATTTTTCAGTAATGTAACAGCGCTTACAAATGCAGCTGCGTTATCAGCGGTAAGAGCATCGCCACCCATTGCTTGAACATCTACAAGTGAGCTTTGAGCTGTTTCAATGCTCATTTCTAATGCAGTAAGTGCAGTTTGAGAAGCAGTAACTTCTAATGTTAAAGCAGCTGCTAGAGCTGTATAAAAGTCATCTCCAACTGTACATTCTGCGCCAGTACAACCAATTACTTCTAGTGCTTTTTTAATTTTCACTGCAGCGGCTGCAAGACCAGCATCAGTTGCTGCACCATTTTTAACAGCTTTATCTTTAGCAGCTTTTGCTTTTTTAGCAACATCAGCTGAGCTAGCAGCAAATGCAACTATCTCACCAGCAGTAGGAGCTGGAGTTTTTGCTGCGAAAGCGGCTTCTAATGCAGTTTTAATGTCATCTTCAGTACCAGTAGCAATGGCAACAAAAACATTTGCAGTATTTGTAATAGCTGTTTGTAACATTGTCGCTATTGCTGCAATGCTAGCATCAGCATTACCTTTAAACTGGCCTGATTTAATACCAGCTTTAATGCTGCTCATTACATCACCAATTGAAGGTAAACCTTGAATTGAAGATGAAAGCTGTGCAATTGCTAAAATACCGTCAGTTAGTTCTTCTTCGCCATCAACATCACTTAAATCTACAGCGCCGCCGTTAGATAAATCACCAATAATAGCTGAAAGTAAAAGTGCAGCGTCTTGACCCATTACTTGTACAACAGTATCTAAGCTTGCTTTAGCAATTGCGTCTTCATCTACACTTGAACCTGAGTCAAGAAGAAGAGCCGCCACTAACGATGTTAAGAAAGTAACATTAGCTTTATAAGAACTAGCAACATTAAGATCGCCAGCTGCACCACTTACTCCAGATGTATCTGCTTCAACAGCTGGAACAAATTTAACAACTGAAAGCTCTAGGTCCGTTTTGTACCATTCGCCAAACTCAATCGCAGTATCGCCATCATTTACGTCATCTTCTTCTGGCGCTACATCGTAATCGCCACAACCTACGTAAGCATCACAACGTAAAAAGCTATCATCACCTTCTGCAGACGTTTTAACAGTAATGTAAACTGGTCCAGTAAAGTCATCATCTAAGTAGATGCTGTAACGGCCGCTTTCATCAGTTAATACTTCAGGGTTAGCAGCAATTTTACTTGCTTCTACTGCAGCATCAGCAGCACTTTGTGATAGTGCTTCTTCAGAAAAAGACTCTGCTTCTGCTGAAGCAGCTGAGCGAAACGCAACAGGAACGCTTTGACCAGATGCATCTAAAGTCATTACAGTTACTACTGCACTTTTCATTGAACCTTTAACTGCTTTACCAGTTACTTCAATGTTGAACTGTGCATCACCTGTTGCAGTAAAAGATTCTACAGGTGTAACAGGAATGTTTCTGTCATTGTCCGAACCACATGCTGTTAAGCCTAATGTAAGTGCAACTGAAGCTGCAATAGGTGTAAATTTGATCGTACGCTTTACCATTTATTTCTCCTTGATAGCCTGGAATGAGTATCAGAAATTAGTTTAGTTGATAGTGGCTTGTGTAAGCTTTTATGTTTAAAAAGCATTAAAAAAGTACACAATCATAACCTTTGTTACCAGAACATTAAAAATACCATTAAGCTATATAGTTATGCTACATATTTATACGTTTTATAGAAGTATTTATCTTTATTCTATGAGCTACTTCTTTATCAGCATCTCTATTATTCAATAACCTATAGACACTCATAAAGAACCAGCACATATTGATACAATATATTCACTTTATTAAATGAATATTACATACAATCTAGTTTGTTAATTATATTCTTCAAGTAAATGCGATGGATGAAAGCTAAAAAAGAGGATAATTCGAAAAATTAATGAAAAAGGATTGTTTATAATGAATGTTAGTAGGTTTTACTTTAGCTAAGCAAACGTTTATAAAACTTGTTTACTTACCTAAAGTAAATGTTTAGTAATTACTGAGGGACTCTTACAACCCCTTCCATTAATACGCGTGCACTTCGGCTCATACTTGCTTTGGTAACTAGCCAGTTGCCAGCATTATTTTTAGCCTCAGCACCTACTTTTAGCGTGCCCGACGGATGACCAAAGTTAACTTCACTCAATGCGCCGCCACCAGCGGCTATATTTACGAGTGTGCCTTCGATTGCTGCAGCCGTGCCAATAGCAACAGCAGCTGTGCCCATCATGGCATGATGCAGTTTACCCATCGACATAGCACGTACTAACAAGTTGATATTTGCAGCTTCAATAAGCTTTCCGCTAGATGCTTTGTAATCTAAAGGCGCTGCAACAAACGCAACTTTAGGCGTATGTTGGCGAGCTTGCGCTTCACTAATGTTAGTGATTAAGCCCATTTTAACAGCGCCATAAGCACGAATGGTTTCAAGCTTTTCAAGCGCTGCAACATCGTTATTTATATCGTCTTGCAGCTCTGTGCCGGTATAACCAATATCAGTGGCGTTAATAAATATGGTAGGAATACCTGCATTTATCATTGTTGCTTTTAAAGTACCAACACCCGGTACTTCTAAATCATCAGCTACATTACCAGTTGGAAATAACGCACCATCGCCATCAGCGGGGTCAATAAATTCAAGTTTTACTTCAGCTGCAGCAAAAGTAACGCCATCGAGCTCAAAGTCGCCGGTTTCTTGTACTTCGCCATTTGTCATGGGGACATGCACTAATATGCTTTTTTTAATATTAGCCTGCCACACACGCACAATAGCAACACCGTTATTAGGTACTCTGCTTTTATCGACCAAACCATTACTAATGGCAAAAGCACCCACTGCTGAGGTTAAGTTGCCGCAGTTACCGCTCCAATCTACAAAAGGTTTATCTATTGCCACTTGACCAAACAAGTAATCTACATCGTGGTCAGCTTGCTCACTTTTACTTAAGATTACGGTTTTACTGGTACTTGATGTAGCACCGCCCATGCCATCCGTTTGCTTAGCATACGGATCGGGGCTGCCAATAACGCGCAGTAATAAATTATCGCGCGCCTCGCCTGCTACTTGAGCAGGCTTTGGCAAGCCAGTTAAATTAAAAAATACACCTTTACTGGTGCCGCCACGCATATAGGTTGCAGGCACTTTAATTTGCGGTTTAAACATAATGCTTGCCCTTATGCAGATTGTGCTGCTTCTAAAAAGTCTTGTGCAAAGCGTTGTAACACACCACCAGCCGCGTAAATAGAAAGCTCTTCTTGGGTATCGATACGGCACTTCATAGGCACAGTGAGTACTTCACCGTCTTTACGAGTAATACTTAAATTAACGGTGGCACCTGGTTTTAAATCGCCTGCTACATCGTACGTTTCACTGCCATCCAGCTTTAGAGTTTTACGCGTTGTGCCTGCTTTAAACTCAAGCGGTAAAACACCCATACCAATTAGGTTAGTACGGTGAATACGCTCAAAACCTTCAGCTGCTATTACTTCAACGCCTGCAAGTCTTACGCCTTTTGCTGCCCAATCGCGCGACGAACCTTGCCCGTAATCGGCACCAGCTACAATAATAAGCGGTTGTTTACGCTCCATGTAGGCTTCGATTGCTTCCCACATACGGGTATTAGTGCCTTGTGGCTCTAACCGTGCGTAAGAGCCTTGCTTAACTTCGCCGTTTTCGTCCAGTACCATTTCGTTTAGTAGTTTTGGGTTTGCAAATGTTGCGCGCTGCGCTGTTAAATGATCGCCCCGGTGCGTTGCATACGAGTTGTAGTCTTCCTCTGGCACGTTCATTTTGGTCAGGTATTCACCAGCAGCACTACTTGCCATAATTGCGTTTGATGGCGATAAATGATCGGTTGTAATGTTATCGCCAAGAACTGCAAGCGCACGCATACCGGTCATTGTGCGCTCACCCGCAAGTGCACCTTCCCAATAAGGAGGGCGACGAATGTACGTACTTTCTGGGCGCCAGTCGTAAAGTGGATCGTTATCTTCACCGTAATCTACGGTTAAATTAAACATCGGCTCGTATACTTTTCTAAACTGCTCTGGCTTAACGCTTTGCTTAATTACTGCATCAATCTCTTCGTCTGACGGCCATAAATCTTTAAGCGTAATATCGTTGCCTTGTTGATCTTGCCCTAGTATTCCTTTTTCAATATCAAAGCGAATAGTGCCTGCAATGGCGTACGCAACAACTAAAGGAGGTGACGCTAAAAATGCTTGCTTAGCATAAGGATGAATGCGTCCATCAAAGTTACGATTGCCCGAAAGCACCGCTGTAGTGTATAAATCGCGATCGATTACTTCTTTTTGAATAATAGGGTCAAGCGCCCCGCTCATACCGTTACAAGTTGTACACGCAAAACCCACAATACCAAAGCCCAGTTGCTCAAGCTCTGTTAGTAGATTTGCATCTTCAAGGTATGATTGCACCGCTTTTGAACCCGGTGCTAATGAGGTTTTAACCCAAGGTTTGCGCATTAACCCCTTGGCATTTGCGTTACGGGCAAGGAGTGCTGCAGCAATTACATTGCGCGGATTACTCGTATTAGTACAGCTAGTAATAGCAGCAATAATACACGCGCCATCGGGCATTAAGCCTTCTTCGTTTTCTACAACGCCCGAAATCCCTTCTTTAGCTAAATCGCTTGTTGATACACGGCGGTGCGGATTAGACGGACCCGCAATATTGCGTCCCACGCTTGATAAATCAAACGTAAGCACACGGTCGTATTTAGCTGTTTTTAAGCTATCGCTCCAAAGGCCTGCTGTTTTTGCGTAGTTTTCTACAAGGGCTATTTGTTCTTCTTCGCGGCCAGTTAAACGCAAGTAATCTATTGTTTTATCATCGATATAAAACATAGCTGCAGTTGCGCCAAATTCAGGCGTCATGTTCGAAATGGTTGCTCTGTCACCAAGAGTAAGCGCATCAGCACCTTCACCGTAAAACTCTAAATAAGTAGATACAACACGTTGCTCACGTAAAAATTCAGTAATAGCCAACACAATATCGGTTGCGGTAATACCGGGTTGGCGCTTGCCTGTTAGCTCAACACCGACAATATCGGGCAAGCGAATATAAGAAGCACGGCCCAGCATTACGCTTTCAGCTTCAAGCCCACCTACGCCCACGGCAATAACGCCCAGTGCATCAACATGTGGTGTGTGGCTATCGGTACCAACTAAAGTATCTGGGAATGCAATGCCATCTCGGTTTTGAATAACCGGCGACATTTTTTCAAGATTAATTTGATGCATAATGCCGTTACCCGGTGGAATAACGTCAATATTTTTAAAGGCAGTTTTTGTCCAATTTATAAAGTGAAAACGGTCGTCATTTCGTCTGTCTTCAATGGCGCGATTTTTTTCAAATGCGTCAGGATCAAAACCGGCATGCTCTACAGCTAACGAATGATCAACTATTAACTGCGTAGGGACTACCGGATTCACTTTTGCCGGATCGCCGCCTTTAGCTGCAATTGCATCACGAAGCCCTGCTAAATCAACAAGTGCCGTTTGGCCTAAAATATCGTGGCATACTACGCGCGCCGGATACCAAGGGAAATCTAAATCTTGCTTTCGCTCAATTAGCTGATTAAGTGCATCGGTTAACATGGCAGGGTCGCATCGGCGTACTAGGTTTTCGGCAAATACACGTGATGAATAAGGTAGCGTGGCGTATGCACCTGGCTTAATTGCATCTACGGCTTCTTGGGTATCGTAGTAGTCGACATTTGAGCCCGGTAAGGGTTTACGGTATTGGGTGTTATTAATTATGGTCATGATAAGGGTTCGCTAATTTGGTGACGGTGTTTGCTCACAGCTAGCGTGTTTAATGAAAAGTTTGAGAAAAACTGCTCGCTAGTGGCTATGTGCAATAAAAAAGTGAGCACATGCGTGCTCACTCATTTTTTAACGTGACTCTATTGGTGTGTAACTACGTGCATCAGGGCCTGTGTAATCGGCACTTGGGCGAATAATACGGTTGTTAGCGCGTTGCTCTTTTACATGCGCAGTCCAACCAGTAACGCGGCTCATTACAAATATTGGCGTAAATAATTTAGTCGGAATATCCATAAAGTGATAAGCAGACGCATGGAAAAAATCGGCGTTACAAAACAGTTTTTTCTCGCGCCACATAATCTCCTCACAACGAACAGACACAGGGTAAAGCACGGTATCGCCTACCTCTGCAGCTAGTTTTTCAGACCATTTTTTAATAATTACATTGCGTGGATCAGACTCGCGATAAATCGCATGGCCAAAACCCATTATTTTGTCTTTACGCTCAAGCATGCCCATAACTTCTTGCTCAGCATGCTCAGCACTTGTAAAGCCTTGAATCATATCCATTGCCGCTTCGTTAGCACCACCATGTAATGGACCACGCAGCGTGCCAATCGCACCTGTTACACAAGAATGAATATCAGAAAGCGTTGATGCACACACACGACCCGCAAATGTAGAAGCATTAAACTCGTGCTCTGCGTATAAAATTAGTGATACGTTCATCACTTGTGCAAATAACTCGCTAGGTGCTTTGTCGTGTAACAGCGTTAAAAAATGTGCGCCAACAGAGTCGTCATCTGTTTGTGTTTCAATGCGTACGCCATCGTGTGTAAAGCGGTACCAGTAACAAATAATACTTGGGAACACAGCAATCATACGGTCGATTGCGTCGTTGGCTTGGTTAAAATCAAGCTCCATTTCAAGGTTACCCAACATTGAGCAACCTGTGCGCATTACATCCATTGGATGCGCATCTTTAGGAATATTTTCAAGCACGGTTTTAAGCGCATCCGGTAAGCCGCGTAAGCTTTTAAGTTTAGCTTTATACTCAGCCAATTCGCTTGTTGTAGGTAACTCACCGCGTGAAAGTAAAAAAGACACTTCTTCAAACTGCGCTTTTTCGGCCAGTTCGCTAATATCGTAACCACAGTACGTTAAACCAGAACCACTTTGTCCTACAGTACACAATGCTGTTTGACCAGCCACTTGTCCGCGTAAACCTGCGCCGCTTAATGCTTTATCTACCATGATCTTCTCCTATCTTAAATTTGTGTGTGATTTATTTTAATAGTTTTTATTTGTCAGATTTTGATGAAAAAAGAGTATCGAGTGTGTTCTCGTACGTGTGGTAATCTAAAAAGTCGTAAAGCTCAGAACGCGTTTGCATATTTTCTATTTGGCTTTGTTGCGAGCCTTCATTTAAAATTGCTGAATACACGTTTAATGCTGCTTTGTTCATGGCTCTAAATGCACTTAGTGGGTAAAGCACCATTTCAACGCCTACATCGCTTAACTGCTCTTTAGTGTAAATAGGTGTTTGGCCAAACTCAGTAATGTTTGCCAAAATTGGAACGTTAATCGCTTTTGCAAATGCTTGGTAATCAGCAAGGTCGTGTACGGCTTCTGCAAAAATAGCGTCAGCACCGGCTTCAACACAGGCAGCTGCACGGTCTATCGCGGCGTTTAAACCTTCTTTTTGAAATGCATCGGTACGGGCCATAATATAAAAATCGCTATCGGTTTTTGCATCAACTGCCGCTTTAATGCGGTCAACCATTTCACCTTGGCTTACAATTTCTTTATTAGGGCGATGACCACAGCGCTTTTGCGCTACTTGGTCTTCTATATGAAAACCCGCCGCACCGGCCTTAGTCATTTCTTTTACTGTGCGTGCAATGTTAAACGCCCCACCCCAACCGGTATCGGCATCCACAAGTAGTGGTAAATCGCTAGCACCTGTAATACGGCGAATATCTTCAAGCACGTTATCAAGGCTTGTCATACCTAAATCAGGCATACCAAACGAGGCGTTTGCAACACCGGCACCTGAGAGGTAAATAGCCTGGTGACCCATTTTTTCAGCCATCATCGCGGTGTATGCGTTAATAGTACCTACTACTTGTAACGGGCGGTTATTGGCAATAGCGTGTTTAAATTTTAATCCTGCTGACATTACTTTCTCCTCACTTTGAACGGTTGCTACGTGGAGTAACTTATAGTTTTAATCTGTAATTGTGACTGTTTAACTGCTCTTGCTAGCTTTTAGCTTTTAGCTTTTAGCTTTTAACAGCTTATGCTTTCTGCTTAGCTAATAAATCAAATTTGGTTTGAATATTTGCTTGCGATGCACTTATGTGGCGCTTCATAAGCATTTCGGCCAGTTCGCCGTCGTGGTTTTCAATGGCGTTAATAATAGCTAAATGCTCATCAAACGCTTTTGATACACGCGGCCCCACCATGCCCATTTGTACACGGTACATGCGTATTAATTGATAGAGCTCATTACACAGTAAATGAATTAAATGCGCGTTTTTACTGCCTTGAATAATACGGTAATGAAAATCTAAATCGCCGGCTTCTTGATAATAAGATTCGCCTTCTTTAACACGTTGTGTTTGTAGGTGCTGATTAAGTAATTGCTTTAAGCCTTTTACTTCTTCGGGTTCCATATTGTCGGCAGCAAGCCTGCATGCTAAACCTTCAAGCGAGCTGCGAACTTGGTAAACTTCAATCAAACGCTCAGCGGTAAGGGCAACTACGCGACAACCTACGTTAGCTTTACGCTCAACAAGGTAGCAACTTTCTAAGCGATTTAACGCCTCTCTAAGCGTTGCACGGCTAACGCCATAACGTTTTGCAAGTTCTGGCTCTGATATTTTACTACCTTGAACTATAGTGCCTTCAACAATCTCACGGCGCATATCTACAAATACTTGATCTGATGCGGTAGTTATAGGCGCTTCGTTTAAAAATGTGTGTGTCATAAGTTATTTTTTAGATTGTCGACAATTCATATGGTCACTATGTGCTTATTAAAAAAACATGTCAACCCTAAAACCTATCAAAACGACTAAAAAACACGCTCATTGTCGACACTATTAACCTAAAGTCGCATAAAAATGGTTTTACAATGGACTAAAACAGTGAAGTGTCGACAGCGTAATAAATCAGATGTTACGCTTTTTAGCGCTGAAAACACCTCGCATAAATGCTATTATCGCGCTTTATTTTTATAGTATGAGCTAACGCGTGAACGCCAACACTTTTATTCCTGAGCACTTTATTGATGACGTAAAAACCTATTTGCCAGCGCATCTAAACTTAGATGACTTTTTAAATGCGTGTCGCAGGCCGCTCAGAAAATCTATTCGCGTTAATACATTAAAAATTAGCATTGAAGAATTTGTAAAACGTGCAACTGAAAAAAATTGGCTGCTAACCCCTATTCCATGGTGCAGTGAAGGCTTTTGGTTAGAGCGCCCAAGCGATGAAGAGCAAAACCTAGCCCTTGGTAATACCGACTTACATCTAAGCGGTGCGATGTACGTGCAAGAGGCAAGTTCAATGCTGCCCCCTATTGCCTTAAAACAGAGTATTGAACTCGCAGACTCTCAAAGTAACACCATACTTGATATGGCATCAGCACCAGGCTCTAAAACATCGCAGCTAGCTGCACTTATGGATAACCAAGGCGTGCTTGTTGCAAACGAGCTTTCGTCGTCTCGTTTAAAGGTACTTAGCGCAACGCTCAAACGTATGGGGGTTGGTAACTGTGCGCTTTCGCATTTTGATGGCGTTATATTTGGCAACTACATGTTTGAATGCTTTGATAGCATACTGCTAGACGCGCCCTGTTCTGGTGAAGGCACCGTACGTAAAGACGCAGACGCCCTTAAAAATTGGTCAATAGAATCAAACATACAAATAGCCCAAGTACAAAAAGACTTAATTAAAAGCGCATTTTACGCATTAAAGCCAGGTGGCACATTAGTGTATTCAACCTGCACACTTACTCCGCTCGAAAACCAACAAGTATGCGATTATTTACTCAGTGAATTCGGTGACTACATAGCACCGCAATCCCTAAGCGACTTATTTGAAGGTGCAAGCAAGGCTACTACCGATGAAGGCTATTTACATGTATGGCCGCAAACGTTCGATAGCGAAGGCTTTTTTATCGCTAAATTTAAAAAGCACGCAAGTTGCGATAACCCAAATCAAACTGTTAAAAAAGGCGCGTTTCCGTTTAACGAATTTGATAAAAAACAAAGTGCCGCGTTTATGCAATCGCTTAAAAAGCACTTTGGGCTAACTAACCTACCTGGCAGCTTAATGCAGCGCGATAAAGAACTGTGGTTATTTCCACAAGGGTTTGAAGCCGTACAAAATAAAATTAAGTACGCACGTTTAGGTATTCAAATTGGCATTATTCATAAAAACGGCGTGAGACTAACGCACGAATTTGCAACCGTATTTGGCAATAAGTGTAAAACCAATGTATTTGCTTTAAATAACGAGCAAGCAAATGATTATTTTCAAGGTAAAGATATACGCTTAGCTGAGGCAACTCAAACAATAGGTGAAGTAGTATTAACGCTGTGTGGTTGCCCTATCGGGCTGGGGAAATGGCAAAAAAATAAGATCAAAAACTCACTACCACGCGATCTAGTGCAAAATACGCAGTTAATAAGCTGGGGTTAAACTAAAGTACAAATTACGCATAATTAATCTAATCCTTTGTTATCAAATGTAACTAGGTGGCAAAATTAGTTATGCTTTATTGAGTAGCTTTACTATAGTTTTAAGTACTTTCTTCTTCTCCCTAACGAACCAGAAAGTTTTTAGTTAACGCTAGGCTCAATTTAGAGTCATTTTATTGCCCAGAGGTTTTTTATACACCCCTGGGCAATTTTTTGCGCAGTATAATAACAATTCAGCTTTACCAAAAAACAAGTATTCACAAAGAGGTTATGAGGCGCTGCGCTTTTAGAGAAGTGATAAATCAGTTAGTTGAATAGATCACTTGGTGTCTTCTCATTTACTCCTCATTCTCTT
>NZ_WTKW01000107.1:0-12479 GCF_011378745.1 Pseudoalteromonas sp. Z1A6 | reverse complement strand
AAAGTACGCCGTTTTTATTGTAATAAACTAACTCTTGAAAAGTTTATTTATTACGGTTTTCTTTGGCAAACGCACGTATTTTACGTTTTTGCGACAGTGTTACTTTATTAACACGGCCAGCAAATGGGTTTTCACCTTCTCTAAATTCGATTTTGATAGGGGTGCCCATAATTTTAAGCGCTTTACGGTAATAGTTCATCAGGTAGCGTTTATAGCTATCTGGTAAATCTTTAACTTGGTTACCGTGAATAACAATACGTGGTGGGTTATAGCCACCGGCATGGGCATATTTGAGCTTAACACGGCGACCACGAACAAGTGGTGGCTGATGATCGGCTTGAGCCATGTCCATAATACGACGTAACATTGCAGTACTTATACGTTTAGTAGCTGATTCATACGCTTCGTCAACAGACTCGAATAAATGACCAACACCTGTACCGTGTAGTGCAGATATAAAGTGTAGGCGTGCAAAGTCAATAAAGCCTAAACGGCGATCGAGCTCTGATTTAATACGATCTTTAACGTAATCGTCTAAGCCATCCCATTTGTTCACTGCAATTACCAATGAACGACCTGAGTTAAGAGCAAAGCCTAATAAGCTTAAATCTTGATCTGAAATACCATCGCGAGCATCAACAATCAATAACACAACGTTACAATCTTCGATTGCTTGAAGCGTTTTAATTACTGAGAACTTTTCAACAACGTCGCTTACTTTTTTACGCTTACGAACACCTGCGGTGTCAATTAACACATACTCTTTTTCATTTCGAGTCATCGGAATGTAGATAGAGTCACGTGTTGTACCTGGCATGTCGTATACAATTACGCGATCTTCACCCAGTATACGGTTTGTAAGCGTTGACTTACCAACGTTAGGGCGACCAATAATTGCAAGCTTTACAGGTTTGTCTGCAAATGCCTGGTGATCGGTATCGCTGTCTTCATCTTCTTCGTAAAGATTAATAAGCTCTTCGTCATCGCCTGTTACGTCTTCGTCTTGTGCAGCTAATTCAGCAATAAGCGGCTGAAGTGTTTGCTCAAGTAATAACGTAATACCACGGCCATGCGATGCAGCAATATGATGAATTTCACCTAATGATAATTGGTAAAATTCAGCACAGTTTGAATCTGCATCAATACCATCGGTTTTATTAGCAACAACAAAACACTTTTTATCTTGCTTGCGCAAGTGATTAGCAATTGCTTGGTCAGCTACGGTCATACCTACACGAGCATCTACTAAAAACAGAACAATGTCGGCTTCTTCAATGGCTAGCAGAGATTGATCTGCCATTTCGATTTCGATGCCTTCTTCTGAGCCATCAATACCGCCCGTGTCTACCACGATAAATTCATAGCCATCGTAACTAGCTTGGCCATATTTTCTATCTCGTGTTAAACCTGGAAAATCGGCTACGAGTGCATCACGAGTACGTGTTAAACGGTTAAATAATGTGGATTTGCCCACATTGGGTCGCCCAACTAGAGCGATCACGGGAAGCATAAACTACCTCTTTAAAAAACAACAAAAGGCTTCGCAGTGCGAAGCCTTAAAAAAACCATATGACTATTAGTAACTTAGTTTGGTATTTTTACCATACTAACTTCACCATCACGGGTGTATAAAATTAGCTTATCGTCGGCAACAACTGGCTCAACAAAAAAGCCCGAGCTGTCAAAGTCTTCACGAGATACTAGCTCGCCAGTTTCTTTATTTAGCCAATGTAGGTTACCTTCTTGGTCGCCTAAAGCTAAGTGGCTACCTGCAACTGCAGGCCCTGTTAGGTACCAACCACGTAGAGCGGGTTGGCTCCAACGTTCAATACCTGAATTTTTATCTAATGCGTAAATAACACCATCGCTATCTACTAAATAAATTGTTTGTGCATCCATCGCAATTTCGCGGTAGCTGCTGTACTCACGTTTCCATACAACATTGCCAGAGCGAATATCTACAGCAGCTAAGTTGCCGTTGTAAGCTATAGCGTAAGCGTATGGACCGCTAATAAGTGGTTGAGTGTCTACGTCAACTAGGCGTTCAAATTCTGATGCGCCTTTAGCAACCGCAATTTCTGCGCTCCATGCTGAGTAACCACTGTCTGAAATTAATACGCTTAGCTTGCCTGTTTCAAGGCCTACTAATACACCACCGTTAGCAACGGTTGGCGAGCTTTGTCCGCGTAATGTTAGTGGTGGAACTTCTTGTTCAAAGCTCCAACGCTCTTCGCCTGTATCTGGGTGAAGGGCTAACAATTTACCAGAGCCTAAATTTACAAATATTAAGCCATCGCCTGCTGTTGGTTTAGACAGTGATTCGCCTGGTACGTTTTTACGCCAAACTTCTTCACCGGTTTCGCGATCAAGAGCAATAATAAAGCCGTGTTCAGAACCTATATAAATTTTACCATAGGCTTGCAAAATACCACCTGATAATTTTGCATTTCCGTTGTTAGCCCAAGGCCAAAATGATAAGTCTTGGCGTACATCGGTTTCCCATTTTGTATCGCCATTATCAAGCGAAAGCGCTTCTACTTGGCCTTCGCGGCTAGCAACATACACAGTATCTTTGTAAACTGCGGGTGTTAAACGAGAAAAATAATGCTCTACGCCATCACCTACAGATTCTTGCCAAACAACGTCAGTTTCAAATTGGTTTACAATTTCAGGAAGTACTAGTTCATCTTCATCATCACTTGATGAACAACCCATCAATGTTGCCATACATAGGGCAAGAGCTGCTGTTGTAAATTTTTTCATGCCTAAAACCTTATGCCGCTGGGCTAGTTACTGCTAGGTCATCTAACTTAATTTGTAATAGTGGGTTACTTGTTAATCCACCCGCATCTATTGCTGCTTGGTATGCAGTACGTGCTTGATCTTTATTACCTTGCTCAGTGTAAATGTCGCCTTTAAGCTCGGCCACGTTTGCATTGAACGCTTCAGGTAATGGTGCATTTAATGTCGTTAATGCATCGTCATATTTAGTTTGCGCAATTTGAACACGTGCTAAACGTGTAATCGCAATTGCTTTTAATTCTGTATTTGGCGTATTAGACACAACCCAGCTTAGCTTTTCGCTTGCTACGTCTAGTTTTTTCGCTTCTACTGCGTCTTTTGCAGCTACAAATGCTGCAAGTGTTGCGTAGTTTGTATCTTTATTTTCGCTAATAAACGCATCAGCTGAAGATAATACATCATCGCTTTCAACAAGTGTTGTATATGAATCTGATGCTTTTTCAGCGGTAGTAATTTGGTTTTGGTTATATGCTTTCCAGCCATATAAGCCACCTAGGCCAACAAGTATACCTAGCGCAAGTGAAATGCCGTTTTCACGGAAAAAGCGTTTAATGGCTTCTGCTTGTTGTTCTTCTGTTGAATAAATGTCCATTCTTACCTCTAATGTTCGCTTAGCCGTTAATAAGCTCAGCTAATAGCGCTTTAGCTTGTTCTAATTCTAATGTGACTTGTTCTTTACGCTCGCGTAAATACTTGATGGTCACAACGCCTTTTTCTAATTCATCTTCGCCAATAATCACTGCAACAAGTGCATCGCTTTTATCAGCACGTTTTAATTGTTTTTTAAAGTTGCCGCCGCCCGCATGTACCATAACGCGCAAACCCGGTACGTCTTTGCGTAGTTGCGCTGCAATTGCAGGTGCTTGAATGCTTGCTTTGTCGCCCATTGCTGCTAAATATACATCAGCATTACGACGAATGTCACCTACACACTCAAGTGCTTGTAGTAATAATACTAAGCGCTCTAGACCCATTGCAAAACCAACTGCTGGCGTTGCTTTGCCGCCAAGTTGTTCAACTAAGCCATCGTAACGTCCGCCAGCACATACAGTGCCTTGTGCACCTAAACTGTCGGTTACCCATTCAAATACAGTGCGGTTGTAGTAGTCTAAACCACGTACTAACTTTTCATTAACCGTATATGAGACGCCAGCAGCGTCTAAACGTTCACATAAATTTGCAAAATGTTCTTTTGATTCAGCATCTAAATTTTCAGACAATTTAGGCGCATCAGTTAAAATTGCTTGTACGTCTGGATTTTTGCTATCAAGTACGCGTAATGGGTTTGAATACATACGACGTTTTGAGTCTTCATCAAGCACATCAATGTGTTGCTCAAGGTAGGCTACTAACGCATCACGGTAATCTGCACGCGCTTCGTTAGACCCTAAAGAATTTAGCTCTAAACGAACGTGGTCAGTAATACCAAAGGCTTCCCATAGTTGCGCTGTTAATAAAATAACTTCTGCGTCTATATCTGCTGTAGCAATACCAAATGTTTCTAAACCAAATTGGTGAAACTGACGGTAACGACCTTTTTGCGGACGCTCGTGACGAAACATTGGACCCATGTACCAAAGGCGTTGTTCTTGGTTGTATAGTAAGCCATTTTGGTTGCCAGCACGTACGCATACTGCGGTGCCTTCTGGGCGAAGTGTTAATAAGTCGCCATTGCGATCGGCAAAGGTGTACATTTCTTTTTCTACTATATCGGTAACTTCACCAATAGAGCGTTTAAATAAGTCGGTTGATTCTACAATAGGAAAACGAATTTCTTGATAACCGAACGATGCTACTGTCTCGCGTAAAATGTTTTCTACTTTCTGCCAAACTTGTGTATCGCCCGGCAGACAATCGTTCATACCGCGAACTGCCTGAATTTGTTTTGCCACTGATAAATCCTAAATGCTGTTTTTTTGTGTAATGAAAAATGCTTACACAACAAGAATGCTAAAAATTGACCCGTCATTATATACCCAAATGACCCCATGATGCGAGTTTCAGTTGGAATTAAAAGCGATTTAGGCAAGGCATTGATTGAAAGTAATAGTGGTTCTATTGTTAAAATCAATAACGCAGTATAAATCGCTTTTAAACCAACCCGTTGGGCGGTTCACAGACACTTACTCTCATCGTTGTTACTTTTTAAAAGGGATTGCCATTCTTGCAAAGTAACGCCTTGATATTAAGAGCCTGTGAAACGCTGAATTCTGTATCTTGGGGTCGTTTGGGTATCCACTAGCTATAAAGGTAAACGGCAAACCACGGGGTTTGCCACCTTAAACGGTATTTATTCGACTATTTTTATGTCAATCGGTGTTTGGCTCTGCTTTTTTTCTATAAAGTCGCGTACATAACCTTCAAGCTGATCAACAATGTTGTTGTTATCAATGCGCGCTTTTTGGCGTTCGCCATTTATATACAAACCAGAGCGACGATTTGCACCGGCAAGCCCTATATCACTCACAAGCGCTTCACCTGGTCCATTTACAACGCAACCAATTACCGAAACTGACATAGGTTCGATAATATCCTCTAAGCGCTCTTCAAGTTGGTTCATGGTGCTTACTACATCAAACTCTTGGCGTGAGCAGCTAGGGCAGGCAATAAAGTTAATTCCACGCGAACGAATGCGCAATGAATTTAAGATATCAAAGCCGACTTTAATTTCTTGAACAGGATCGGCAGCAAGTGATACACGCAGGGTATCGCCAATACCTTCGGCTAATAACATACCTAAACCTACTGCAGATTTAACAGAGCCTGAGCGCATGCCGCCCGCTTCGGTAATACCTAAATGTAGTGGTTGGTCTATTTCTTTAGCGAGTAAGCGATATGCTCCTACAGCTAAAAATACGTCAGACGCTTTTACTGATATTTTAAATTGGTCAAAATCAAGGCGGCGCAATATATCTACATGGCGCATTGCTGATTCTAATAAGGCTTCTGGTGTTGGTTCGCCGTATTTTTCTTGTAAGTCGCGCTCTAGTGAACCGCCATTTACACCAATACGAATAGGAATGTTATGCTCGCGTGCTGAGTCTACTACGGCTCTAATACGCTCTTCACTACCTATATTCCCTGGGTTTATACGCAGGCAATCAACGCCGTATTTTGCGACTTTTAAGGCTATACGGTAATCAAAGTGAATATCGGCTACTAGCGGAATCGTTACTTGTTCTTTAATACTTTTAAACGCTTCGGCTGCATCCATTGTTGGTACTGATACACGGACTATGTCGGCACCTGCATCTTGTATTGCCTGTATTTGTGCAACAGTTGCATCAACATCCATGGTGTCGGTGTTGGTCATTGATTGCACTGCAATAGGGGCACCATCACCAATAGGGACGTTACCTACATTGATTCGGGTGGATTTTCTGCGTTTAATTGGAGATTCTGAAAACATAGCGACTACTCTGCTAGTGGTAATGTAAATTTGGCTAAACGGTTTTGAGGAAATGCAGAAACATCTACAGGTTCACCGTTTAAAGTAATGTCTACAGCGTCATGCTTACCAAGCACAACTGAAAAAGGAGGCGTACCGCTTACGGTCATAATGTAGCCTGCTTTTTTAACGCCGAATGCTATTTTCTCGCCTTCGCCGTCGTAAATTTCAACCCAACTTTCGCCATTAAAGTTCATGACAATTGTACTGCTAGCATCGTCTTGACTTGCGCTGTTAGAAGCAATAGGAGCCGTTTCTTTAACTATTTCTGGGCTTGTTGATGTTTCACTAGACGTGCTTTGTGATTCTAATAATGATTCATCGTCAATTTCGGCTTGTTGCTGTTGCTCTGAAATACTGGGTTGAGCGGCTTGGCGCTCGCTCATTTTTGAGTTGGCAACGTTTATGTTACTCGTTTGCTCTTCAATAGGTGTCGCGTTTTGCCAAAACCATAAAGCAGATGAGCCAATAACAATCGCTAAAATTAAATAGCTAAAAAACATTAAGCGGCTGTCGTTTGCTTCTTTTTCTGTACGGCGTGAAAAACTCTGCATATTAGCGGGTTTAGCCGGCTCCGGTGGGGCTGGCATCATTGCTAATATAGGTGCGCTATCTACTTTTAATTCACGGCAATAGTTTTTTATATAGCCTTTAACAAAAGTAATAGGGCCTAGTAATGTAAATTCATCATTTTCAAGGCGTTTAATTTGAAGTTCAGACAGCTTTAACGGTGCAGCAATAGTCGCTATGCTAACGTTCGCTTGTTCTCTGTGATTTTTTAATATCTGGCCTACAGTTGGCTGTTCGCTCTGTGTTTGCGTATTTTCTTCATTCATAATGTGTATGAGTCTGGATCCACTAGTAAAAGTTTGTGCCCTGGTTTTAGTGCTATATCAGGACTTAATTTATTCCATCGCATTAATTCATCAATTAATACATGCCGCTGGGTAGCTATATCGTAAAGGGAATCACCAGCTTTAATTTCGTAATAAATATTTGGATCGTTTAGGTATATTTTACTTCCATTCATTACCCGATCCGACTCTTTTAGACCATTCCATTGCAGGAGCTTTTGTAGTTTAACATTGTATCGCACCGAAATGCTAAATAGGTTTTCGCCAACAGCAATTACGTGAAATGGCACGCGTAAAGGCGATACTTTAGGGTTAAGCATTGGGAGCTCTGTTTTTTGTACTGCTTCGTAACTTTTAAATTCAATATCTGCATCATTTTGATAGCTGCTATTTTTAAATACAGTTGTATTTTTAGTCGCTTCGTAGAATACCACGTCACTACTATTTTTTTGAGCGGTAACTGCAGGAACTGAATTACTATAGTTACTTGTTTGCTGCGAATTAAACTGGCCTGTTTTAGGTGCGCCAAACGAAATTATTGTAACTTCGTCATCGGCTTTAGCTGGTTGTTTTGTTGCTATAACTTCTTTTTGAGGTTCGTAAACGGGCTTAGCTTTTTTAGGTGCAGCTACTACGGAATCTGCAGAGTCGTGCTTAGTAGTAAGTGCAAGCATAACAGCCGATGTATCGGTAGGGTTGCTTGGCGCGACGACTTTAGGAGCATCTTCTTTTTGAGTTGTTATTTGTTTTGCTATTACGGTTGCTTCATCGGCTTGCTTACTGACCGTGTTTTTTACCGCCTTAGCTTGCTTTTCTCTTACTATAACTGGATTTACATCTTGGTTATTTGCTATTGCGAGCTTTTTATCTGTTTTTTGCTCGTCGTTTGTTACCAAGCTTGTTGAACCGTCTTGTGGTGAACGTTTCTTTCTGATTACTTTTATTTTTGGTTTTGAACTAACGTGCGCGCCGCTTTCGTCATTTTTTAGTTCTTTTAACTGCGCTTTACGGTATTTTTCTCGCAGTATTTCAAACTCATTAAAACGTGTTCTTTTCTCTTTTAATGCATAGGCTTCGTTACTGCTAGAGTAAGTTTGTAAGATAGTGCTGGAAATTTTTTCAGCCTCTTCTATTCTGCCCATTCTGTTTTTTACAAGGTAGCTAAGCATTAATGCGCGAGAAGATACTCGACCTGTGCTTTCGTAGCGTTTTAAAAGTTCACTGGCTTTGTATAAGTCACTTTTTGCGTAATACAGCGCTGCTAAACTAATTAACGTAGATGTACGCTGAGAGCTGTGATTAAGTGCCTGTTGAAAGTAACTTTCTGCATTTTCAAAATCATCAAATTCAATAGCACACAAGGCTAAATTTTCGTAACTTTCGGCAACGCGAATATAACTTGGTACTTCAATGGCTTTTAAAAATTGATCAGTTGCACGATCGTATTCATCAATACCACATAAAAACACGCCGTAGTTATTAAGGGTATTAGGATCGTCAGGCTTTATTTCGAGTGCTTTTTGGTAGGCTTTATCAGCTAGCGGGTTTTCGCCTACTTGTTGATAGTAATAAGCAAGAGAGTAATGTACTTCAGGTAGGTCAGGAGCAAATGCAGCTGCACGTTCTAAATTGTATTTGGCTTGAGAGTTATTACCCGTTTTTAAATACTGTAGGGCTAAAGCAATTCGTGTTCGTGCTGCGCCAGTATTATTAATTTTATTTTCGACGACGGGCTTATTACTGCCGTTATAACTACTTTCGCTAACACAGCCACTTAAGGCAAGTGTTGATAGTGTTATAGCAAGTATAGATCGCATTACCTTATCTCTTTATTTTTAGTCCATGGCGCCTATCTTACCTAAAACCTTTGTTGTTGCATCATTTATTTAAAAATAAACAACTTAACCACCCTACATGACTAATTAACATAGGGTGGTTACAGATTATGCTTGGTGGATATTAACGCTAATTGCGTTATCGTCACGCATTTTCTTTTTAGCTAAACGTTTAGTACGGTCAACTACATCACCTACTAACTGTCCGCAAGCAGCGTCAATATCGTCACCGCGAGTTCGGCGCACAATACAGGTAACGCCTGCTGCTTGTAATACTTTTGAAAAACGGTCAATACGGCTATTGCTTGAGCGCGTGTATTCATTACCCGGAAACGGGTTAAACGGAATAAGGTTTACCTTACAAGGTGTGCCTTTTAACGTTTGCACTAATGCATGCGCCTGATCGGTGCTGTCGTTAATACCGTTAAGCATAACGTATTCAACCGTTACATCTTTATTTGCTTTTGAGCCATCGATATAACGACGACACGAGGCTAAAAATTCTTCAATAGGGTACTTTTTATTAACTGGCACTAAAATGTCACGCAGTGCGTTATCGGGTGCGTGAAGTGAAATAGCCAGTGCTACGTCAATTTTCTCTTTTAGTAAATCAAGAGCAGGTACAACGCCTGAAGTACTTAATGTTACGCGGCGCTTAGATAAACCAAAGCCCCAATCGTCCATCATTAGTTCCATTGCTGGCACTACGTTTTTAAGATTAAGTAAAGGCTCGCCCATACCCATCATTACAACGTTAGTTACTGGGCGCTTTTCGCTATGACCATCAAGGCCTATATCTTTAGCTACACGCCAAACTTGACCAATAATTTCAGATACTTTTAAGTTACGGTTAAAGCCTTGTTGAGCAGTAGAACAAAAAGTACATTCAAGAGCACAACCCACTTGTGATGATACACATAACGTAGCGCGCTCTTTTTCAGGGATCCAAACGGCTTCTACTTCTTGGCCGCCTTCCAGAATAAGTGCGTACTTAATAGTACCGTCGCTTGCTTGTTGGCGCACAGTGATTTCTGGCGCTACAATTTCGCACTCAGCTTTAAGTTTTTCTTTAAGCTTTTTGTTTACGTTGCTCATATCGTCGAAGTTATCTACGCCAAAATGATAAATCCATTTCATCACCTGGTCACTACGAAACGGCTTTTCACCGAACGATGCAAATAGCTCGCGCATTGCTTCTCGGTTTAAATCTAATAAGTTAATCTTTTTTTGCTCGGTCATGAAACAACCTCAATCGGTGACGGTGGAGATAAAATTTACGAGGACGAATTGTACACAATTCACTCACTTTAATCATTAAGTAAAACATCATGAGTTTCTGATTAATACTTTACGTAATGACTAAAAAAGGGCCCGAAAGCCCTTTTCAATATGTTAACGAATTCGAATTAACGAGTACGTGAACAAAGCTCTTCGTCAGCGAAGAAGTACGCGATTTCGCGAGCAGCAGATTCAACAGCGTCAGAACCGTGAACAGCATTTTCGTCGATGCTATCAGCGTAGTCTGCACGTAAAGTACCAGCTAGTGCTTCAGCAGGGTTAGTAGCACCCATGATTTCACGGTTTTTAAGAACAGCGTTTTCGCCTTCAAGAACTGTAACCATTACTGGACCAGATGTCATGAAAGATACTAAAGCACCGAAGAAAGGACGTTCGCTATGTTCAGCGTAGAAACCTTCAGCTTTCTCTTGTGAAAGGTGAACCATTTTAGCTGCAACGATTTTAAGGCCAGCAGATTCGAAACGGTTGTAGATAGCGCCAATGTGGTTTTTAGCAACTGCATCAGGTTTTACGATTGAAAAAGTACGTTCTAAAGCCATCTTTATGCTCCAATAATTTTAAGTAAAAGTGTGAATATTAACGGGCGCGAATTATACGCGTTTTAAGTGAAAAATCCTAATTTTATTAAAAACCAGTTTGGTTGCCGTTTTGTGATCTCGATCAAACGCAAATTATTGACCGCATTTATACTGCCGCGCTTCTGTTTACTTATTTGTTAATGACTAATCTGAATTCTGCTTGGGATAGATTTATTTTTCAGAGTTTAGGTTAACTACTTATGCAACTGGCTTAAACCCAGTTTGATGTATGGAGCGCACATGTCACCCGTTATTTCTTCAATGCCTTTTATTCCTGAATTATTATGCCCCGCAGGCAGTTTAAAAAACATGCGCTACGCGTTTGCTTATGGCGCAGATGCGGTTTATGCAGGGCAGCCTCGCTATAGTTTGCGTGTACGTAATAATGAGTTTGACCTAGATACTCTGCAAGTAGGAATTAGTGAAGCGCATGTGCAAAATAAAAAGTTTTATGTGGTGTCTAATATTGCACCGCACAACGCTAAAGTTAAATCGTATTTACGTGATATAGAACCGGTTATTGCGATGAAACCCGATGCGCTAATTATGTCAGACCCTGGTTTAATTATGCTTGTTCGTGAAAAATGGCCTGCCATGCCGATCCACTTATCGGTACAGGCGAATGCGGTAAATTACGCGAGTGTACAATTTTGGGCAAAGCAGGGAATTGAACGCGTTATTTTATCGCGGGAGCTGTCGCTCGAAGAAATAACTGAAATACGCACACTCTGCCCAGACACCCAACTTGAAGTGTTTGTACATGGCGCACTGTGTATGGCGTATTCGGGGCGTTGTTTGCTCTCTGGTTACATAAATAAGCGCGATCCAAATCAAGGCACATGTACTAATGCATGTCGCTGGGATTACGATGTAAAACCTGGTGTTGAGAACGAAACTGGCGAAATGGTGCATAAAATTGACCCCAAACAGGTTATTCCTACACTGGGTGAAGGCGCGCCAAGTAACGATGTATTTATGCTAGAGGAACAAGGTCGCCCTGGTGAGTATATGCCTGCGTTTGAGGATGAACACGGCACGTATATTATGAACTCAAAAGATTTACGCGCTGTGCAATACGTAGAGCAGTTAACAAAAATGGGTGTACATAGTTTAAAAATAGAAGGGCGTACTAAGTCATTTTATTATGTAGCGCGCACAGCACAAGTTTATCGCAGAGCAATAGACGACGCAGCTTCGGGTAAACCATTTGATACTAACTTATTTAAAACACTCGAAAATCTAGCACATCGTGGTTATACCGAAGGCTTTTTAAAACGCCATGCCCATCAAGATTATCAAAATTATGAATACGGCCATTCGGTATCAACTAAGCAGCAATTTGTGGGAGAAGTACTTGAGCGCTGCGAAAATGGATTAGTTGAAATAGACGTTAAAAATAAATTTTGTACAGGCCACTCTTTAGAGCTTATGACACCACAAGGTAACTTTACTTTTAAGCTTGAATATATGGAAAACAAAAAGGGCGAAAGTATTAGCGATGCTAAAGGCTCCGGTCACATTGTAAAAATACTGCTAGATGAAGACATTAACTTAGCGCATGCTATTTTAATGCGTAATCTTGAGGAACACCAAGATACTCGTAATCCATTTAAACAAGCTGTTTAGCTACAGCTGAATATAGTTTTTTCAAAAAACTCGGGGT